>NZ_JBHUWC010000102.1:0-14162 GCF_042670225.1 Isoptericola sp. NPDC057191
AGGACTGGCGGCGGACCCGAGGCTCCACGGGGGCGGCGTCGTCGCGCCGGCCCACGCGGCCGCCGGTGGGCGGCGCGGGCGGGCGGGAGGACCCGCCCACGGGGATGGCGTCGCCGGAGCCGCGAGGGCGGTCGGAGCTGCCGCCGGACGGCGTGAAGCTCGGCGGGATGCGCTGGTCGTCGTTGCTCATGGGGATCCCCGCGCTCAGCCGCAGACCGAGGTGACGTCGGCGCCGGTGAACGCCTCCTTGCCGGCCTCGCGCGTGCGCTTCGGCTCGGGGTCGTCCTGGGTCGTCGCGGCGGTGGCGTCGTCGGTGGCGGCGCCGGTGGCCTCGTCGGTCGGGTCGTCGGTCGCGTCGTCCGTCGTGCCGGTGTCGTCGTCGGACACGGGGGTCGCGCTGCTGTCGCCGGCGCCCTTCGACTTCTTGCCGGTCTTCTCGGTCGTGATCGCGTCGTTGAGGGGCTTGTCGTGCTTGAGGTTCTTCCAGACCGCCTCGGCGTCGTCGGTGAGGATCACGTTCGCCGCGTTGCTCGGGTCGTACATGTTCGGCGCGGTCATGAACGAGATGGTGTCAGGGCGCACGTTGCGCGCGCTGTACGCCAGCCCGGCGAGTCCCTGGATGGAGGCGAAGTTGCTGCTCATCGTCATCGACCCGGTGACGGCGCCGAGGAACTTCAGCGACTTCGCGGGGTCGGCCAGCGTCCCGGCGCTGAGCACCTCGCGGGCGAGGGCGGCCACGAGCTCCTGCTGGCGGCCGATGCGGCCCAGGTCGGAGCCGTCCCCGATGCCGTACCGTGCGCGGGCGTACTTGAGGGCGGTCTTGCCGTCGAGCTCCTGCACGCCGGCGGACAGCTTGAGGTGGTCGGCCTTGGGGTTGTCGATGTCCTCCGGGATGCAGAGCTCGACACCGCCGAGGGCGTTGATCATCTTCTCGAACCCGGCGAAGTCGACGACGACGAAGCCGTCCATCTGCACGTCGGTGATCGTCTCGATCGTCTTCTGGGCGCACAGCGCACCCGACTCGACGTCACCGCCGCTGTTGACCCCCTGCGCGAAGGCGGCGTTGAACTTCACCCCGTACAGGGGTGCGGTCTGACCGCCCGATGACGTCGGGCACGACGGGACGTCGACGGTGGTGTCGCGGGGGAGGGAGAGCATCTCCACCCGCGAGCGGTCGGACGAGATGTGCATGATCATCGTCGTGTCCGAGCGGGCGCCCAGGGTGCCGTCGCCGACGATGTCGGCGTTGTCGCCGCCGCGGCTGTCCGAGCCCATGAGCACGATGTTCAGCGGCATGTCGGCGTTGGGGTCCTTGGGCAGGATCTTCTCGGGCCGGTCGTCGCCGAGCAGCTTGTCCGCGTCGACGGACGTGATGTTGTTGGTGAGCCGGACGGCCGCCGTCGCGCCGCCGACGGCGACGAACGCCAGGACGGCGGTCAGCCCCATCCCCAGGGCGCGCGCGAGCGTGTGCGTGCGCAGGGCGCGTGCGTGCGAGGGCCCCTTGACGGAGTCAGGGGCCGAGGCGACGTGGCGGGGGGTGGTGCGGCTCACGGGAAGCGAGCATAGAGGGTTCGTGTCACGCCGCTGCGGTGCCCGGGAACCGGGACGGTAGAGGAAATGTGTGGGTCGGTCACCGGCCCCGGGCCCGAGGCTGTCGTCACTGGCCGTTCCGGGCGTACCGGGCCTCGACGGCCGCCTTGGCGGGCCGCCACCAGTCCTCGTGCGCGCGGTACCAGTCGACCGTCGCGGCCAGGCCGCTGCGGAAGTCGGTGTAGCGGGGCGCCCACCCGACCTCCTCGCGCAGCTTGGACGCGTCGATCGCGTACCGCAGGTCGTGGCCGGGCCGGTCGGTGACGTGGTCGAAGTCGTCCGCGTCGCGGCCGAACAGCTCGTTCAGCGTCCGCACGACCTGGAGGTTGTTGCGCTGGCCGTCGGCGCCGATCAGGTACGTCTCCCCGATGCGACCGCGCTCGAGGACGGCCCAGACGGCGGAGTTGTGGTCCTCCACGTGGATCCAGTCGCGCACGTTGAGCCCCGCCCCGTACAGGCGCGGCCGCACCCCGTCGATGAGGTTGGTGACCTGACGGGGGATGAACTTCTCCACGTGCTGGTACGGGCCGTAGTTGTTGGAGCAGTTCGAGATCGTCGCCGCCACGCCGAACGACCGCACCCACGCGCGCACCAGCAGGTCCGAGCCTGCCTTCGTCGCCGAGTACGGGCTGGACGGGTTGTACGGCGTCGCGGGCGTGAACGCGTCGTCGCCCTCGAGCGGCAGGTCGCCGTACACCTCGTCGGTCGAGACGTGGTGGAACCGCACGCCGCGACGGCGGACCGCCTCCAGCAGGGTGAACGTGCCGACCAGGTTGGTCTGCACGAACGGCGACGGGTCGGCCAGCGAGTTGTCGTTGTGGGACTCCGCGGCGAAGTGCACGACGACGTCCGCGCCCGCCACCAGCTCGTCCACCAGCGGCGCGTCGGTGATCGACCCCTCGACCAGCTCGACCTGCTCCGCGACCGGCGCCAGCGACGTCCGGTCCCCGGCATAGGTCAGGGCGTCCAGCACCGTCACGCGGGCGTCGGGGCGCTCCCGCACGGTCTGCTGGACGAAGTTCGCGCCGATGAACCCGGCGCCGCCTGTGACGAGGACCCGCATGCGCGGCACCCTACCGGCGGCGCGACGGGCGCGGCAGGGGGCGCGGGGGCGAATCCGGGACCCGCGGCGCCGGTGGCGTCCCGCTCTGGGACACTGAGGTCGTGACGGACACCACGCGGCACGTGCGCCGGGAGCCCGCCCCGCCACCCCTCACGAGCGCCCTGCGACCGGCCCCGCGCGGGTACCGGCGTACCGTCGCGCTGATCACGCTGGCCGTGGCCGGGTGGGCCACCCTGTGGGCCGTCGTCACGCCGCCGTTCCAGGCGCCCGACGAGCAGAACCACCTCAACAGCGTGCTGCGCATCGCGTACGGCGGAGGATGGCCTGCCCCTGGCGACGCCTACCTCGCCCCCGGGGTCGTCGACGCCGTCCACGAGGCCGGCTACCCCTCCGACCCGCCCGGCCGGTGGGTGCACCGTCCCGACGTCCCCCAGTTCGTCGACCTCGTGCCCGTGCCCCGCGACGAGCGCACCCGCCTCGACGCCTCGAACGCGCTGGGCGACGCGACGTCCGGCACGACGGTCGACCAGATGACGCAGCACCCGCCGCTCTACTACGCCCTCGGTGCGGCCGTGCTGCGCGTCACCGGGCTCACCGAGGCGCGCTGGGACGCCCAGATGCTGGCGCTGCGCCTGTTCGACGTCGTCCTGCTGGCGCTCACCGTGCCCCTCGCCGCCGCGACCGCGCGCCGGGTCACCGGCTCGCCGGCAGCCGGCCTGGTCGCCGCCGCGTTCCCCCTCTTCCTGCCGCAGCTCGGGCACATCATGGGCGCGGTGAACAACGACGCGCTCGTCGTGCTCACCTGCGCGGCCGCGACCTGGCTCGCCGCCCGCGTGGTCACCGGCGACCTGCGGTGGCGGGTCGCCGTCGCGATCGGCGTCGTCGTCGGGCTCGGGCTCCTCACCAAGGTGATGGTGGCGTTCGCGCTGCCCACCGTGGGCGTCGCCTACCTGCTCGCGCGCGGCCGGCGGTGGCCCGGCCGGCTGGGGCGTCTCGTCGTCGCCGTCACGGTCGCCGTGGCCGTCGGCGGCTGGTGGTGGGTGCGCAACGTGATCACCCTGGGCGCGGTGCAGCCCGTGGGCATGCCCCGTGACCCGGCCACCGTGGCGCAGGTGCCGGACGCCGAGGTGCCGCGGCTCATCCTGGAGAAGCTCCCGCAGGCGTTCTTCGGGAACCTGTCCTGGCTGGAGGTACGTCTCCCGGGCGCGTGGGTGGTGGCCGGGTCGGTGGTCCTGGTCGCCGTCGTGCTCGCCGCGGTCCTCCTGCCGGGTGCACGGCGCGCGTCGTTCGCGCTCGCCCTGCTGCCCGCCGGGCTCGCCGCCGGGGTGGCGTACAACAGCTGGTCCGCGCACGCCGACACCGGAGGGCTCGTCGCCGTCCAGGGCCGGTACGTGTTCGGCGGGATCGCGGCGCTCGCGGCACTGTTCGCCGTCGCGCTGTGGCAGCTCGTGCGCCGCCAGGACCGGCGCCTCGCCGTCGCCGTACCGGTGGTGACGACGCTCGCGCTCGCAGCCGCGGCCGGAGGCCTGGTGTGGGCGTTCGGCGCGTTCTACCAGGGGCCCGGCGATCCGTTCGGGGCCGCCGTCGACCGCTGGCTCGCCTGGAGCCCGCTCGCGGAGCCCGCCCTGCTCGTCGTGGTCGCGGCGTGCGCGCTCGCGCTCGTGTCCGCGCTGGTCGTCGCGCTCGGGTGGCCCCGTAGACTCGCGGCGTCCGTGGCCCCTGGCGACACGCCGGCGGCCCCCGGTCCCCCGAAGGATGCGCGATGAAGCTGTTCGTCCAGATCCCGTGCCTCGACGAGGCCGGGACGCTCCCGCTCGTGCTCGCGGCCATCCCGCGCGAGGTCGCCGGGTTCGAGAGCGTCGAGGTCCTCGTCGTCGACGACGGCTCCACGGACGGCACCGCCGAGGTGGCGCGCCGGCTGGGCGTGCACCACGTGCTGCGGCACACCAGCACGATGGGGCTGGCGCGGTCGTTCCGCGACGGCGTCGACTACGCCCTCGCGCACGGCGCCGACGTCGTGGTGAACACCGACGGCGACAACCAGTACCCGTCGGAACGGATCGGCGACCTCGTGGCGCCCATCCTGGCCGGAGAGGCCGACATCGTCGTCGCGGACCGCCAGACGGCGACCATCGCGCACTTCTCGCCGTTCAAGAAGCGGATGCAGCGCCTCGGCAGCCGTGTCGTGAGCGCGGCCGCGGGGACGTCGCTGCCCGACGCCGCGAGCGGGTTCCGCGCCTACTCCCGGGGCGCGCTGCTGCGGCTCAACGTGGTGACCGAGTTCAGCTACACCATGGAGACGATCATCCAGGCGGGCAACAAGCGCCTGCGGATCACGAGCCTGCCGATCAGCACCAACCCGAAGACGCGCGAGTCGCGGCTGTTCTCCAACATCTGGCAGCACATGGGCCGTTCCGGGCGCGCGATCCTGCGCTCCTGGATCATGTTCCGACCTCACCTGGTCTTCCTCACGCTCGCCGCACTGTTCTTCGTGGCCGCGGCCGTGCCCGCCGTGCGGTTCCTCGTCTACCTGGCGCGCGGGGACGCCGGTGGCCACGTGCAGTCGCTCGTCTTCGCGGGCGCCATGCTCGTCGGGGCGCTGCTGTGCCTCGCGCTCCTGGTCATCGCGGACCTGCTGCGCACCAACCGCACGCTGGTGGAGGAGACCCTCGAGCGGGTCAAGGCGATCCAGTACGGCGCGCGGCCCGCGTCGCACGCCGTGGTGCCCGACGCCGTCCCCCACGACGTGCACGGCGCCGTCCCCCACGACCTGCGCGACGGGGTGCCCGACGCCGTGCCCGACACCGTGCCGGGCGCCGTGCCCGACGATCAGGACGCGCCCGCGTGATCGTCGCGTTCGGCACGTACGACGCCGCCCGGCACCCCCGGATCGGCGTGCTCGTGGCAGGGCTGCGCGCCCACGGTCACGTCGTGCACGAGCTCGACCGTCCGCTCGGCCTCAGCACGGCGCAGCGGGTGCGGATGCTGCGCGAGCCGTGGCGGCTGCCCGTCCTCCTGGTGCGGCTGCTGCGCTGCTGGGCGCTCCTCGTGGGCGACGCCGTCCGGCACCGGCGCAGGCACGGGCGTCCGGACGCGGTGCTGGTCGGCTACCTCGGACACTTCGACGTCGTGCTCGCCCGGCTGCTCTTCGGACGCACGCCGGTGCTGCTCGACCACCTCGTGTTCGCGGGGGACACGGCCACCGACCGCGGCGCGCGGGGCGCGCGGGTGACGGCGCTGCGGGCGCTCGACCGACTGGCGGTGGCCTGCGCCGACGTCGTGCTGCTCGACACCGCCGAGCACGCGCGCATGCTCGGCGAGCTCGTGCCGTCCCGCGCTCGCCGCGGGCTCGTCGTGCCGGTCGGCGCGCCGCAGGACTGGTTCGACGCCGCGCCCTCCGCCGGCCGGGCGGCCGGTCTCGCCGACGACGGGACCCGGCCGCTGCGACTCGTGTTCTTCGGGCTGTTCACCCCCCTGCAGGGCACGGACGTGCTCGCCGCGGCCCTCGCCCGGGCGCTGCCCCGCGCGGCCGCCGACGGCGCGCAGGGGGGCCGGCGGATCGAGGTCACCCTCGTGGGCGCCGGCCAGGACCTGCCCGCCGCCCGCGCCCTGCTGCGTGACGTCCCCGGCGTGACCTGGCTCGGCTGGGTCGACCCCGCCGAGCTGCCCGGGCTCGTCGCCGCGCACGACGTCTGCCTGGGGATCTTCTCCGCCACCCCCAAGGGGCTCCGCGTCGTGCCGAACAAGGTCTTCCAGGGCCTGGCCGCGGGCTGCGTCGTGGTCACGTCCGACACGGCGCCGCAGCGCCGGCACCTCGGCGACCACGTCGAGCTCGTCCCTCCGGCCGACCCCGCCGCGCTGGCGGGGCGGCTCCTCGCGCTGCGGGACCCGGTGACGCTCGCCGCCGCCCGGGCCCGCGCCGCGTCCGGTCGCGGCCTCGCGCGTCCCGCCGCGGTCGTCGAGCCGCTGGTGCGCCTGCTCGCCTCCCGGGGGGTGCGTCCGTGACGGCCCGCGCCGGCGCGCTGTCCCGGGCGCTCGGCGTGCTGCGCTCGCCCTGGGTGCGGTGGGGTTTCCTCGTCCTCGCGATCGGGCTGGCGGTCTACGCCGTCGTCGCCGCGCGGGACGACCTCGCCCGGGCCGCCGCCGAGCTCTCCTGGCAGCGCGTCCTTGTCGCCCTGCTGCTGTCGCTCGCGTTCGTCCTGTGCACCTTCGTGTCCTGGCGGGTGGTCCTCGCCGACCTCGGGTCGCCCGCAGGCTTCCGTGTCGCGCTGCGCGTCTTCGGCATCAGCCAGCTCGGCAAGTACGTGCCGGGCGGGGTCTGGAACGTGGTCGCCGCCGCCGAGCTCGGGGTCGACCACGGCATCGCGCGCCGCACCTCGGTCACGACGACGGCGGTGGCGACCCTCGTCGGCGTCGTCTCCGGGGCCGTCGTCGGCGTCGTCGCCCTCCCGTTCGTCGCCTCCGGCGCCCTCGGGTCGGCCGGCCCGGTGCTGTGGCTGCTGCCCGCCGTCGCCGTCGTCCTCCTGCCGCCCGTGCTCAACCGGTGCGTGGCCTGGGCCCTGCGTGTCGCCCGCCGGCCTCCGCTGGACCGGCCCCTCGGCTGGCGCGGCCTCGGTGCGGCGACGCTGTGGTCCGTCGCCGGGTGGCTGCTCGCCGGTGCGCAGGTCTGGGTGCTGGCCGTCGGGCTCGGGATGCCCGCCGACGCGCGCGGCGTCGCGCTCGCCGTCGGCGGCTACGCCCTCGCCTGGGTCGTCGGATTCCTCGTCGTCGTGGTGCCCGCCGGTGCAGGCGCGCGCGAGCTGGTGCTGCTCGCGGTCCTCGCCGCCGTGCTGCCGCACGCGGAGGTCCTGCTGCTGGTGCTGGTCAGCCGCGTGCTCGTGACGATCGCCGACCTGGCGATGGCCGGGGCAGGGGCCCTCGCCCGGCCGAGATAGCAGAACTACCTCGGCGCGAGGGGGACTACCTCGGCGGGCGGGGCGGTCAGGCGCGCAGGCTGGCGAGGTAGGCCTGGACCGCGTCGTCGGAGGGCAGGAGTCCCTGCTGCTCCGCCTCGGCGAGCCCGGGGGCGGCGGCGTCCTTGTCGGAGAGCTGCGGCGTGAGGGGCGAGCCGTCGCGGGCGGTCGTCGGCCAGTCGATCCCGACGGCCGGGTCGAGAGGGTGGATCCCGTGCTCGCCGCCGGGGTTGTACCCGGTGGAGCACAGGTAGAGGACGGTCGAGCCGTCCTCCAGCGACAGGAACGCGTGGCCGAGGCCCTCGCCGAGGTAGATCGCGCGGCGGTCGACGTCGTCGAGCAGCACGGAGTCCCACCGCCCGAAGGTCGGCGACCCGACGCGGAGGTCGACGACGACGTCGAGGACGGCGCCCTGGGCGCAGGTCACGTACTTGGCCTGTCCCGGCGGGACGTCGGCGAAGTGTATGCCGCGCAGGACGCCGGCGGCGGACACGGAGCAGTTGGCCTGCTGCAGGTCGAGGGGGTGCCCGACGGCGTCGGCGAACGGCCCGGCCTTGAACCACTCGAGGAAGACCCCGCGCGGGTCGCCGAACTGCTGCGGGGTGATCTCGTAGGCGCCGGGCACTGCCAGCTCGCGGAACCGCACGGGTGGTGCTCCCTCGGGTGTGTCCGTCGGACGCCCGGTCCCGGCCGCCCCCGCCTAGGATCCTAGGCGTGAGCACCGCCGACGCGCAGACCGTCAGCACACCTGCCAGCACACCTGCCAGCACGTCGCCGCCCGCGCGCCGCCGCTGGCTCGTCGTGGGGGCGGGCGGCATGCTCGCCCACGATCTCCTGGACGTGCTGCAGGAGGCGGGCGCCGACGTCGTCGCGGCCCGCCGCGCGGACCTGGACGTCACGGACGCGGCCGTGGCCGCCGCCGTCGTGCGCGACGTCGACGTCGTGGTCAACTGCGCCGCCTGGACCGCCGTCGACGACGCCGAGACCCAGGAGGACGCCGCCTTCCGGGTCAACGCCCTCGGCGCCGCGCACCTGGCCCGCGCCGCGCGGGCGGCGGGCGCACGGGTGGTGCACGTGTCGACGGACTACGTCTTCGACGGGCGTGCCGGCACCCCGTACGCGGAGGGCGCGCCCCTGGCCCCCGTGTCCGCCTACGGCCGCACGAAGGCGGCGGGGGAGTGGGCCGTGCGCGCCGAGGCGCCCGACCACCTGATCGTGCGCACGGCCTGGCTCTACGGCGCCCACGGCGGCTGCTTCCCCCGGACGATGGCGCGGCTCGCGGCCGAGCGCGACGAGCTGACCGTGGTGGACGACCAGGTGGGGCAGCCCACCTGGACCCGGGACCTCGCCGACCTGATCGTGCGCCTCGTCGACGCCGGCGCCCCGGCGGGGACCTATCACGGCACGGCCTCGGGACAGACGTCGTGGTGCGGGTTCACGCGGCGCATCGTGGCGGGCCTCGGCACCAGGACCCGCGTCACCGCCACCACCAGCGACGCCTTCGTGCGCCCCGCACCCCGCCCGGCGTACTCCGTGCTCGGCCACGACGCCCTGCGCGCCGCCGGGGTCGACCCGATCGGCGACTGGGCCGCGCGGTGGGACGTCGCCGCGGCGGACGTGCTGGCAGGCTGACCTCGGCCGGCCCCGAACCCCCGCCCTCGGTGCCGTCAGTGCAGTCCGTGCAGTCAGTGCCGTCAGTGCCGCCAGTGCCGTCGAGTCCGAAGGAGCGTCTCGTGCCCCCTGCCGTCGCCACCCCGCCCCCGCTCACGCTGTACGGCAGCCTGCGGTGGGACGTCGTGGAACCGCTGCTGCCCGGCGCCGCGGGGCGCGTGCTCGAGATCGGCTGCGGCCAGGGGGCCGTCGGCGTCCGCCTGGCCGCGCGGGCCGCCGCGTACACCGGGGTCGAGCTCGACGCCGACAGCGCCCGCACCGCCGAGCAGCGGCTCGTGGACGCCGGAGCGCCGGGCACGGTCGTGCACGGCCCGCTCGACACGCTGCCCGCCGCCGAGCGGTTCGACCTCGTCTGCGCCTTCGAGGTCATCGAGCACATCGACGACGACGCCGCCGCCCTGCGCGAGTGGGTCGCGCGGCTGCGGCCCGGTGGCACGCTCCTGCTCTCCACCCCCGCGTGGCAGCGTCGGTTCGGCCCCATGGACGAGGCCGTCGGCCACTTCCGCCGGTACGACCCGGCCGTCCTCGTCGCGCTCCTGCGGGACGCGGGTCTCCACGACGTCGGCCTGCGCCTGTACGGGGTCCCGCTCGGCTACGCGCTGGAGGCCGCACGCAACCAGGTCGCCCGTCGCCGACCGGGGCTGCGCGACGAGGGCAGCACCGCCGACCGCACGGCCCGCAGCGGCCGCCTCTTCCAGCCGTCGACGGCGGCGCAGGGCACGCTCGTCCGCGCCGCGACCTGGCCGTTCCGCCTCGCCCAGCGGGCGTTCCCCCGCACGGGCACCGGGCTCGTCGCGTGGGGCAGGGCACCGGGCAGCTGACGAGCAGCTCGGGTCAGCGCTCGAGGAGGCCGAGCAGGTACGTGCCGTACCCGGACTTGACCAGCTTCTCGGCGCGCACGCGCAGCTCGTCGTCGGTGAGGAACCCGCGGCGCCAGGCGACCTCCTCGGGCGAGCCGATCTTGAGACCCTGGCGCCGCTCGATCGTGCGGACGTAGTCCGACGCCTCGAGCAAGGAGTCGAAGGTGCCGGTGTCGAGCCACGCGGTGCCGCGGGGCAGCACCTCGACCTGCAGCGTGCCGCGGCGCAGGTACTCGCGGTTGACGTCGGTGATCTCGTACTCGCCGCGGGCGGACGGCTCGAGGTTCCGGGCGATCTCGACGACGTCGTTGTCGTAGAAGTAGAGGCCGGGCACCGCGTAGCTCGACTTCGGCTCGCGCGGCTTCTCCTCGAGCGAGAGGGCGCGGCCGTCGTCGTCGAACTCGACGACGCCGTACGCCGTGGGGTCCGCGACGCGGTAGGCGAAGACGGCGCCGCCCGTGAGGCCGTGGAACCGGGTGAGCTGCCGCCCCAGGCCCGGCCCGTAGAAGATGTTGTCCCCGAGCACGAGGGCGACCGCGTCGTCGCCCACGAAGTCCGCGCCGAGCACGAACGCCTGCGCCAGCCCGTCGGGCTGCACCTGGACGGTGTACTCGATCGACACGCCGAACTCGGAGCCGTCACCCAGCAGGCGCCGGAACTGCTCGGCGTCGTGCGGGGTGGTGATGACGAGGATGTCCCGGATGCCCGCGAGGATCAGCGTGGACAGCGGGTAGTAGATCATCGGCTTGTCGTAGACGGGCACGAGCTGCTTGCTGACGCCGAGCGTGATGGGGTGCAGCCGGGTGCCGCTGCCGCCGGCCAGGATGATGCCGCGCATGGCAGTTCATTGTGCTGCACCTGCCCGGAACCGGCAGGGTGAACTCTGCGGCGACGGGTGCTCAGGCGGTGGGCGTGACGCGCTCGGTGGCCCGCAGCCGGTCGAGCCGCTCCGGGTCGGCGCCGAGCTCGGCCGCGGTCGCCGCGGACAGGAGCACCACGGAGCCGTCGGCGGCCCACGTGGCGAGCAGGTCGCGCAGCAGCTCCCCGAGCGGGCGGTCGCCGTCGACGAGCACGCGCTCGTCCGCCGCCCGCGGGGCGGGCAGCAGGTCGCCGAAGGTGACGGGCCCGGCGCCGGGCGCCTCGAGCGCGACGGCGGCGGTGTCGGTCTCCGGGGCCCAGCCGATGACGTCCCCGTACGTCATGACGGCCGCTGCCGCGTCGACCGTGCCGGGCGGCAGCGCGCCGTCGAACGACCGCGCCAGGGCGGGCAGCGCCACGGCCACGACGTCGGGGGCCCCGGGACCGGACAGGAGGTCGCCCCACGCCTCAGGACGGGAGGTCACGACGACGTCGCCGCCGGCCGCCGGCACGTCGCCGGGGAGCGCCACCGTCGCGCCGGTGCGCCACGCCGCCAGCGCCCACAGGACGCCGCGCCAGTGCGCGGGCACGTCGAGCGTCACGACGGTCCCCGGTGCGGCGTCGAACTCCTCGACGAGGAGGTTGACGGTCTTGTTCACCCAGTTCTGCAGCACGGCCCCGGAGAGCTCCACGCGTTCCCCGCCGTCCCCGTACCAGGTGAGGCGCGGACGACCGGGGTCGGACACGACAAGATCGAGAATCTGCGAGATCGTCGACGGTGTCCGGGGGGCGGCGGGGAGCGGGTTCACGCAGGTCAGCCTACGAGCCGCGGCGCGGCGGCTCCGTCCCCGCATGTGAATGGGCAGTGGAGATCGAGATCACTAGCACATTTCGACTTGACGCCTTCGAAGGACACGCGTGTAATTCCAGGTATGCAGTTTCCGTAAAGAGAACGGCATGGAGGGGCACGCCATGTGGAACTTGCTGGATGGGGACCGGGGGGTCTTCCCGTCTGACGTAGGCCGTGAGCCCGAGCGCGTAGCGCCGGTGCTGCCGTTGTTCGGTGACGCTACGGTCGACGACGAGACTCTCCTCGGGTGGCAGGAACGAGCCCTGTGCGCCCAGACCGACCCGGAGGCCTTCTTTCCCGAGAAGGGCGGGTCCACGCGCGAGGCCAAGAAGGTCTGCACGTCCTGCGAGGTCCGGGCCGAGTGCCTGGACTACGCGCTCGCCAACGACGAGCGTTTCGGCATCTGGGGCGGGCTCTCCGAGCGTGAGCGTCGCAAGCTGAAGCGCCGCGCCGTCTGAGCGCGCGCTGACCGAAGGGATGTCCGGCCCGACACGCACGGGTCGGATATCCCACGACGGGATCGGGGCTCGTCGCATCATGGCGGGCAGGATGACTGCTCCCCACCCGACTCCAGCCCGCCCCGGCGGCGTGGTCGCACCCCCGGGCGCGACCACCGTCGGCGCGCCCGCCACCGCCGCCGGCGACCGGAGGGACGGCACCGCTGCCGCCCCCCTGGTGGTGACCGTGACGGCCGTGGTCGTCACGCGCGGCCGCACCCCCTTCCTCGACGCCACGCTCGACGCGCTCGCCCACCAGGAGCGCGCGGCCGACGAGGTCGTCGTCGTGGACGTCGGTGCCGCGGAGTCGACCGCCCACCCCGACCTGCGCCTCGGCGGCGCCCGCTTCGTCGCGGCGTCGGGGGTCCGCAGCCTCGGCGAGGCGGTCGACCGCGCGAACGCCGTCGTGGGCGTCCCCGAGACCGGCTGGCTGTGGATCCTGCACGACGACTCCGCCCCCGACCCCGACGCCCTGGCCCGCCTGCTGCGCGCGGTGGAGCACTCGAGCGCCGTCGCCGTCGCCGGCTGCAAGCAGCGTCGCTGGCCCGTCGACCCCGACGGGACGCCGGCCGCCGAGGCGAGCATGCTCGTGGAGGTCGGCAGCACGGTGTCGCCGCTCGGCCGGCGGATGACCGGCATCGACGACACGGAGATCGACCAGGGCCAGCACGACGCGCGCGAGGACGTCCTCGCCGTCGGGCTCGCCGGCGCGCTGGTCCGCGCGCACGTGTGGGCTGAGCTGGGTGGTACCGACCCTGAGCTGGGTCCGTTCGGCGACGGGCTGGACCTGTGCCGGCGTGCGCGGCTCGCGGGGCACCGGGTGGTCGTGGTCCCTGACGCGGTCGTGCGGCACGCGCAGGCGTCGCTCCTCGGTCTGCGCGGGCGCCCGAACGCCACCCCGGACCTGGAGACGTCGCGCTACGCGCGCCGCCGCAGCCAGCTGTACCTGCGCCTCGTCGACGCGCCGCTGCCGCTGCTGCCGTTCGTCTGGCTCGCGATCCTGCTGTGGGCGCCGTTCGCGGCCATGTACCGGCTGGCCCTCAAGCGCCCGGCACAGGCCCGCGACGAGCTCGTCGCCGCGGTGGTGACCGCGCTGCGCCTGGTGCCCCTGTACCGGGCTCGCCGGCGCGCCGCCCGTACCCGGCGGTTGCCCCGGCGGGTCCTCGCCCCGCTGCTCGGCACCTGGCGGCAGGTGCTCGCCGAGCGCCGGGACGCCCGCCTGGCCCGGGCCGAGGCGCAGCGCGCCCGCTGGGCACCCACGGACCTGGAGCGCGCGGACCTGCGCCGGCTCGCCCGCACGCGGCGCGTCGTCCTGGGCGTCGTCCTGGTGGCCGTGGTGGCTCTCGACGTCGCGCTCTTCGGGCCGTGGCAGGGCGTGCTCGCCGACGGCGGCCGGGTCGTGGGCGGCGGGCTGCTCCCGGCCCCCGGGAGCGTCGGGGACGTCTGGGAGGCGGCGACGTCCGGCTGGGTGCGCGACGGGCTGGGGGTGCGCGCGGCCGCGGACCCGCTGCTCGTGCCGCTGACGGCGTTCGCCGTGCTGGCCGGTGGCGGGCTCCAGACGGCGGTGAACGCCGTGGTGGTGGCCGCGCTGCCGCTGGCCGCGCTCGGCGGCTGGTTCGCGGCCGGCTCGCTGACGCGCTCGGTCGTCGTGCGCGCCGTGGCCGCCCTGGCCTGGGCGGCGGCGCCCGGGTTCCTCGCGTCGCTGGGCTCGGGCCGGCTGGGCGCCGTCGTCGTGCAGACCAGGGCGACCGGTCGGAGCAACGAGTTCCACCCCGCGTTCGCCGACGCCCGCCACACCGCCGTACGCCATCCGTACTGGAC
>NZ_JBHUWC010000103.1:0-1127 GCF_042670225.1 Isoptericola sp. NPDC057191
CGCTGAGGCTGCTGCGGCGTCGGCTGCGTACACCGAGGCGTCCACGCAGGCGTCGACCACGGCGGACACTGAGGCGAACGCGGCTGCTGAGGCTGCTGCGGTTGCTGCGTCGAACACCGAGGGTGACGACGACACGAACGCTTCGGCGTCGGCGGAGGCTTCGGCTGCTGCGGAGGGTGACAACTCTTCGCAGGCTGAGGCTGCTGCGTCGTCTGCCGCGACCGCGGACGCGACGGCGGGTGCCACGACCGAGGGCTCGACCGAGGGCACGACCGAGGCTGCTGCTGCGACCGAGGGCACGTCCGAGGCCGCTACCGAGGGCACGACCGAGGCTGGTTCGAACGTGAACGCGTCGGCTTCGGCTGCTGCGGACGCGAACGCGAACCCGGCGGCCGAGGCTGCGGCGTTCACCGAGGCTGACTCGGCGACGACTGCTGCGGGCACGGTGGATGCGTCTGCTGCTGCACAGTCGGCGGCCTACACGGAGGCGTCGACCAACGCGTCGACCACGGCGGACACCGAGGCGAACGCTGCAGCTGAGGCTGCTGCCGTTGCTGCGGCCAACACCGAGGGTGATGACGACACGAACGCTGCTGCGTCGGCCGACACGTCGGCTGCGGCTGAGGGCAACGCGTCGTCGCAGGCTGAGGCTGCGGCCTCGTCCGCCGCGACCGCGGACGCGACGGCGGGTGCCTCCACTGAGGGCTCGACGCAGGCTGACTCGAACGTGAACGCGTCGGCTTCGGCTGCTGCGGATGCGAACGCCAGCCCGGCTGCTCTCGCTGCGGCGACGGCGGATGCTGAGACGACGGCTTCGGCCGCTGCGACGGCAGACGCTGAGGCTGCTGCGGCGTCGGCGGCGTACACCGATGCGTCGACCAACGCGTCGACCACGGCGGACACCGAGGCGGATGCTGCTGCCTCGGGTGCGGCTGTTGCTGCGGCGAACACCGAGGGTGACGACGACACGAACGCTGCTGCGTCGGCTGACACGTCGGCTGCTGCGGAGGGTGACAACTCTTCGCAGGCTGAGGCTGCGGCGTCGTCGGCTGCGACCGCGGACGCGACGGCGGGTGCCACGACCGAGGGCTCGACCGAGGCGGCTGCTGCGACCGAGGGCACGTCTG
>NZ_JBHUWC010000103.1:1226-1805 GCF_042670225.1 Isoptericola sp. NPDC057191
GAGGCTGCGACCGAGGGCACGTCTGAGGCTGCGACCGAGGGCACGTCTGAGGCTGCGACCGAGGGCACGTCTGAGGCTGCGACCGAGGGCACGTCTGAGGCTGCGACCGAGGGCACGTCTGAGGCTGCGACCGAGGGCACGACCGAGGCTGACTCGAACGTGAACGCGTCGGCGTCTGCTGCTGCGGACGCGAACGCGAACCCGGCTGCGCAGGCTGCGGCGTTCACCGAGGCTGACTCGGCGACGACTGCTGCGGGCACGGTGGATGCGTCTGCTGCGGCGCAGGCTGCGGCGATGACGGAGGCGTCTACGCAGGCGTCGACGACGGCGGACACTGAGGCGAACGCTGCGGCTGAGGCTGCTGCGGTCGCTGCGGCGAACACCGAGGGTGACGACGACACGAACGCTTCGGCGTCGGCCGACACGTCGGCTGCTGCGGATGCGAACGCTGCTTCGCAGGCGGAGGCTGCGGCGTCGTCTGCCGCGACCGCGGACGCCACGGCGGGTGCGTCGTCCGAGGGCTCGACCGAGGGCACGACCGAGGCGGCTGCTGCTACCGAGGGCACGACCGAGGCTGCT
>NZ_JBHUWC010000103.1:1905-13937 GCF_042670225.1 Isoptericola sp. NPDC057191
GCTGCGACCGAGGGCACGACCGAGGCGGCTGCTGCTACCGAGGGCACGACCGAGGCTGCTGCTGCGACCGAGGGCACGACCGAGGCTGCTGCTGCGACCGAGGGCACGACCGAGGCTGCTGCTGCGACCGAGGGCACGACCGAGGCTGGTTCGAACGTGAACGCCTCGGCTTCGGCTGCTGCGGACGCGAAGGCGAACCCGGCTGCTCTTGCTGCGGCGACGGCGGACGCTGAGACGACGGCTTCGGCCGCCGCGACGGCAGATGCTGAGGCTGCTGCGGCGTCGGCGGCATACACGGACGCTTCGACGAACGCGTCGACCACGGCGGACACCGAGGCGAACGCTGCAGCTGACGCTGCTGCGGTTGCTGCGGCCAACACCGAGGGTGACGACGACACCAACGCTTCGGCGTCGGCCGCAACGTCGGCCGCTGCGGAGGGTGACAACTCTTCGCAGGCTGAGGCCGCTGCGTCGTCGGCTGCGACGGCGGACGCCACGGCGGGTGCCACGACCGAGGGCTCGTCTGAGACCGACGGTACGAGCACGACGTCGACCGACGGTACGACCGCGTCCGAGGGCACGACCGAGGCCGACTCGAACGTGAACGCTGCGGCTTCTGCTGCTGCGGACGCTGAGGGCAACCCGGCGGCTGAGGCTGCTGCGACGCCGGACGCTGACACCACGGCGTCTGCTGCTGCGGACACGACGTCGGCTGCTGCGGCGAACGCTGCGGCGGTTGCTGATGTGGCGGCGGGCGCTTCCACGGACGCGTCGACCACGGCCGACACGGAGGCGAACGCTGCTGCGCAGGTGGCGGCGCAGGCCTCGGTGACGGGCAACCAGAAGACGGACTCGAACACCGACGGCACGCAGTCGGCCTCGACCGATGTGGACGCTTCTGCTGCGGCTCAGGCTGCGGCGACCGCGGACGCGTCGTCGGGCGCGTCGGGTGACGTGAACGGTGCGGCGTCGGCAAGCACGAACGCGTCGGCGAGCTCGAGCACGTCGGGCAACGCGACGTCCGCTTCGGACGGGGCGTTCTTCGCGATCGAGGTGTCCATCACCTCGCCGAAGGACGGCGAGCGTGTCAGCAGCCGGCCGGTGTTCACCGGTACGGCTGCTCCGGACGCGACGCTCAACCTGATGGCCAAGTCGCACTCTGCTGGTGGTGGCGGCTCGACCGCTGGCGTGGCGCAGTCGGTCATGGCGGATGTCACGTCGTTCACCGGAAGCTCGGTGGCGGTCGACTCCGACGGGAACTGGACCTTCCAGCCCTCGGAGAAGCTCGCTGACGGGGTCTACTCGATGACCGTTGTCGCGACCAACCCGGACGGCAAGGCCACGGACACCGTGACCTTCACCGTCCAGGACGGCGCCGTGACCACCACGGGCACGACGCAGGGTTCGGCGGACTCCTCCGGTTCGGGTGACGGCGACCTGGCGGCGACGGGCGTGGACGCCACGACCGTGGCGGCCGGCGGCATCGCGGCGCTGCTCGCAGCTGCTGGTGGGTCCCTGCTGTTCTGGCGGCGCAAGCGCGGCCAGGGCGAGCAGGCCGTGACCGACACCGCCGGTGAGTGATCACCACAGCACCACCTAGCAGTACCTGAACCATCCGGTTCACCGGGTGCGGGACGGGGTGGTGGGGCCTTCGGGCTCCACCACCCCGGCCGCCCCGGACAGCACCAAGCGTCACGACTGAGGGGCGAGGCCACACGGCCTCGCCCCTTGGTCGTCGGGTCACGGTCGAGTCCGCGAACTGGCTTGCGGGCGCGCCGACGACGGTCCCCGGTCGTGGCGGTGCAGGTCGGCAGAATCGGGGCGTGCCCGCTCGTCGTCCGACCTCTCCCTCTGCCCGCCGCCCGGCGGCGCGGCCCTCGGGAGCGCGCGGCGGGTCCGCGCGGCCCACGACGACGGCGAACGGCTCGGTCGGCGCCCCGCCGTCGTCGCGCCCCAAGGCGTCCGGCTCGAAGACGGGCGGCAAGTCCGGCTCCCAGTCAGGCTCCAAGGCCGGCTCCAAGACAAGCTCGAAGACGTCCAAGGCGGCGTCGCCGAGCGCCTCAGGTGGCCGCCGGGGCTCACGCCGTCCGGCAGGCCCGGCACGGGAGGAGCGGCGTCGCAGCCGGTACGGCCTCGTGCTGCCGGAGGTGCTGACCGTCCGGCTGATCGTGCTGTCGGTGGTGGTGCTGCTCGCGGTCGTGCTGCTCCTGCCGACGGTGCGGGGTGCGGTGCAGCAGTCCCACGAGCTGGACCGGCTGCGCACCGAGCTGGCGCAGAACCAGGCGGAGAACGACCACCTCGACGTGGAGCTCGGCCGCTGGGAGGACCGCTCGTACGTCGAGGAGCAGGCGCGCTCGCGCCTCAGCTTCGTCATGCCGTCGGACAAGGTGTGGCGTGTCGTCGACCCGGGTGCGGCGGGGGACGACGACGTCGACCCGGTGACGGGCGAGGCCGTCGGCTCGGGGCCGGTCGGCACGACGAGCGGGCCGAGCGTGCCCTGGTACCAGTCGGTGTGGGAGTCGGTGCAGGTGGCCGACGGACCGGCGGGCACCACGGGCGGCGAGGCCAGCGACCCGCCGGACGTCCCGCCGAGCCCGTCGTCGTCCGAGAACGGCTGACGGTCGGCGGGCGGCGCGCCCGCCCCGTGACCCGACCCGTCACCCGGCCCGGTCGAGACCGAGCCGGGCGCTGATCCCTGCGGCGGCGTCGAGCACGACCGGCGCGAGCGCCTCGACCCGCGCCGGCGGCATCGCGGGGCGGTGCGCGGAGACGCTGATCGCGGCGACGATCGCGCCGGACGCGTCGCGCACGGGGGCGGCGACGCACAGCACGCCGGGCTCGTTCTCCTCCAGGTCGAGGGCGACGCCACGCCGGGCGGACTCGGTCATGACGGCGACGAACTGGTCGGCGGTCAGCACCTCCGCCTCCGGCACGCCGCCGGGTTCGGGGCCCACACGCCGCTCGGCCAGGAACTGGGCTCGCCAGCGGTCGGGCCGGTCGAGCAGCAGCGCCTTGCCGATTCCGGTCCTCGTGAGGGGCATGCGGTGGCCCGTCCGCGAGCGCGTGGGCGCCCCGCGCGTGCCGGGGAGCTTCTCGAGGTAGAGCACCTGTCCGCGGTCCTCGATCGCGAGGTGCACGGTGTCGGACACGCGGGCGTGCAGGGCGCGCAGGGGCGCGGCGGCGACCACGGCGACGGGGTTCTCCTGCAGCGCCTGGTAGCCGAGCTCGATGAGGGCGGGGCCGAGCGCGTACCGGTCGTCGATCCGGCGCAGGTAGCCGGCGGTGACGAGCAGCTGTAGCAGCCGGTGGGTGGTGCTGCGCCCGACCCCTGTCTCGGCCACGACGTCACGCAGCCGGTCATGGCCGCGGGCGACGGCGTCGACGACGGCGAGACCGCGCGCCAGGGTCTGCGTGCCTGCCGGGGCGGCCAGCGGTCCGGTGGTCGCGGGGCGGGGCTTCGCGGCAATGGGAGGGTCAGGCACGCGGCGAGATTATCCCGATTATCGGGAGGTCGTCGCGGCGGGCCGGAGCGAGTCCTAGCGTCCCGTCCATGCCCGACGACGCACCCCGCCGCGACGCCGCGCTGGTTGCCGTCGACTGGGGTTCCACCAGCTTCCGTGCCTGGCTCCTGGACGCCGCAGGCGGCGTGCTCGACGAGGTCCGCGCGGCCGACGGCTCGCTGCGCACCTCCGAGGGCGCGCGCACCGCGACCGAGCGCGCGGCGGCGTTCCGGGCGACGTTCGCCCGACGGTGCGGGACCTGGCTCGACCGCCGTCCCGGGCTGCCGGTGGTGGTGGCGGGCATGGCCGGCAGCGACCACGGCTGGCGCGACGCCGGCTACCTCGACGTCCCGGTGGGCCTCGACCGCCTGGCCCACCACCTCGCGCCCGCGCCCCTGGACTCCTCCGGCGACCCGCCCGTCGCGGACGGCGTCGTGCACGTGGTGCCCGGGCTGCGGGTGCCGGGGCCCGACCCGGACGTCCTGCGGGGCGAGGAGGTGCAGCTCCTGGGCGCCCTCGACGAGCTCGCCGGCGGCGCCGCGCCGGCCGACGCGGACGACCAGGCCCTGACGGTCGTGCTGCCGGGCACGCACGCGAAGTGGGTGCGGCTCGACGGCGGTCGCGTCGTGGGCTTCTCCACCGCCATGACCGGGGAGGTGTTCGCGCTCCTGCTGCGCGACAGCGTCCTCGCCCGGCTGGCGGACGGCGGTCCGACGGCGGAGCCGACACCCGCCTTCGACGACGCCCTCGACCTCGAGGCGGAGCAGGGCGACGACCGCGGCCTGCTCGCGCTGCTCTTCACGGCGCGCACGCTCGTCCAGGCGGGACGCCTGGCGCCGGCGGAGGTGGCCGACCACGTGTCGGGCCTCCTGGTGGGCTCG
The DNA here is from genome assembly GCF_042670225.1 of Isoptericola sp. NPDC057191. Taxonomy (NCBI): domain Bacteria; kingdom Bacillati; phylum Actinomycetota; class Actinomycetes; order Micrococcales; family Promicromonosporaceae; genus Isoptericola; species Isoptericola sp. NPDC057191. The sequence continues at coordinate 6,287 of NZ_JBHUWC010000103.1, forward strand.
GAGGTGCGGCACGCACGACGGACGGCGCCCCCCGGCGTCGTCGCGGTCGGCGGCGCCGGCCCCCTCGCGGCGCGCTACCGCCGCGCGCTCGTCCGGCACGGCGCGGACGTCCGCACGTTCGCGGAGCCTCTCGCCGCGAGGGGCCTGTGGCGCGTCGCGGTGGGCGCAGGCCTCGTTTACAGCACGCCGTCCAGCACCGCCCCGAGCACACCATCGACCACGGAGGTCCGCCCATGACGCCCGACGCCACCGGCCTCGTCGCCATCCTGCGCGGGATCACGCCCGCGGAGGCGGCCTCCGTCGCCACCGCCGTCCTCGACGCCGGCTTCGACGCCGTCGAGGTGCCCCTCAACTCGCCGGAACCGCTGGAGTCGGTGCGGCGGGTCCGTGCCGCCGTCGGCCCCGACGCCAGGGTGGGCGCGGGCACCGTCCTCAGCCCGGAGGACGTGCGGCGCGCCGCGGACGCCGGCGCGTCGCTCGTCGTCTCTCCGAACACCCGGGCCGACGTCGTGGCGGAGACCGTGCGGCTCGGCCTGGAGAGCTACCCGGGCGCGGCGACGCCCACCGAGGCGTTCGCGGCGCTGGACGCGGGCGCCACGGCGGTGAAGGTCTTCCCCGCCCAGGCGGTCGGGGTGTCCGGGCTGCGCGCCTGGGCGAGCGTGCTGCCCGCCGGCGCGCGCCTGGTCCCGGTGGGCGGCGTCGACCTGACGACGCTGCGCGGGTGGGCCCGCGCGGGTGCGGACGGCGCGGGCGTCGGCACGTCGCTGTACCGGCCGGGGGACGCCGCGGCGGAGGTCGGGGCCAGAGCCGCCGCCCTCGTGCAGGAGTGGAGGAAGCCGTGAAGATCACGTCCCTGACGACGTACGCCGTCCCGCCCCGCTGGTTGTTCCTCAAGATCGAGACGGACACGGGCGTCGTCGGCTGGGGCGAGCCCGTCCTCGAGGGCCGCGCCGCCTCCGTCGCCGCGGCCGTCGAGGAGCTCGCCGACTACCTGGTCGGCAAGGACCCGCGCCGCGTCGAGGAGCACTGGACCGTGCTGTACCGGTCGGGCTTCTACCGCGGCGGCGGGATCCACATGAGCGCGCTCGCGGGCATCGACCAGGCCCTGTGGGACATCACCGGCAAGGCGCACGACGCCCCGGTGCACGAGCTCCTCGGCGGGCGCGTGCGCGACCGGATCAAGGTCTACTCGTGGATCGGCGGCGACCGGCCGTCGGCCACGGCGGACGCCGCCCGAGAGGCCGTGGCCCGCGGTTTCACCGCGGTGAAGATGAACGGGCCCGAGGAGCTGCAGTACCTGGACACGCGCGACAAGGTCGAGCGCGTGGTGGCGAACGTCGCAGCGGTGCGTGAGGCGGTCGGGCCCGACGTCGGCATCGGCGTCGACTTCCACGGTCGCGTGCACCGCCCGATGGCGCGCGTGCTGCTCGACGCGCTGGCGCCCTACCACCTGATGTTCGTGGAGGAGCCGGTGCTGTCGGAGCACGTCGACGGGATCGCGGACGTGCTGCGGACCTCGACGACGCCGATCGCGCTGGGGGAGCGGCTGCACTCGCGCTGGGACTTCAAGGACGTCATCACGTCCGGTGTGGTGGACGTCATCCAGCCGGACCTGTCGCACGCGGGCGGCATCACCGAGGTCCGCAAGATCGCGGCGATGGCGGAGGCGTACGACATCGCCGTCGCCCCGCACTGCCCCCTCGGCCCGGTCGCGCTCGCCGCGTGCCTGCAGCTCGACGCCGTCGCGTACAACGCCGTGATCCAGGAGCAGAGCCTCGGCATCCACTACAACACCACCAACGACCTGCTCGACTACGTCGTCGACCCGTCGGTCTTCGCGTACGCCGACGGGATGGTCGAGATCCCGCGCGGTCCCGGCCTCGGCATCGAGGTGGACGAGGACTACGTCCGGGAGCGGGCGGTCGTCGGGCACCGGTGGCGCAACCCGGTGTGGCGGCACCCCGACGGCTCCGTCGCGGAGTGGTGAGCGAGAATGGGGGCGTGACCGACCAGACCCCCGCCAGCGCGCCCGCCGACGACCCGACCGTCGTCACCGACCGTGACCTCGAGGTGCTCGCCGAGCAGCTCGGGCGCACGCCGCGGGGCGTCGTCGGCATCGCCGCGCGCTGCGTGTGCGGCCGTCCGCTCGTGGTGCGCACCGCGCCGCGCCTGCCCGACGGCACGCCGTTTCCCACGACCTACTACCTCACGCACCCGGGTGCCGTCGCGGCCGCGTCGCGGCTGGAGGCGGAGGGTGTGATGAAGGAGATGACGGAGCGGCTCGGCCAGGACGAGGAGCTCGCGGCGGCGTACCGGCGCGCGCACGAGCACTACCTCGCACGACGGGCGGAGCTCGGCGACGTCGAGGAGATCGCCGGCATCTCCGCAGGCGGCATGCCCACCCGCGTCAAGTGCCTCCACGTGCTGATGGGGCACGCGCTGGCCGCCGGCCCGGGGGTCAACCCGCTCGGCGACGAGGCGCTCGCGCTGGTCCGCGACCAGTGGCGGCCCGACCGCTGCTCCTGCTGACGCTCGAGCGCCGGGCTGTCGGCGCTCGACCGGCGGGAGGTCGGTGGTGGGTGAGAGGGTGACCGCGTGACAGAACGCTCCTCCATCGCCCCGGCCGTCCCGACCACGGGGACCCGGGTCGCCGCCATCGACTGCGGCACCAACTCGATCCGCCTCCTCGTCGCCGACGTCGACCGCGACGGCACCCTCACCGAGGTCGACCGCAGGCTGCAGATCGTGCGCCTCGGCCAGGGGGTGGACCGCACCGGCGAGCTCGCTCCGGAGGCGCTGGCGCGCACGCTGGAGGCGACGCGCGAGTACGCCGCGGTGATCGCGCAGACCGGGGCCACGCGGGTGCGGTTCGTCGCGACGTCGGCGACCCGCGACGCGCGCAACCGGCAGGAGTTCTTCGACGGCGTCCGGGCCGCCGTCGGCGTCGACCCCGAGGTCGCGTCGGGGCGCGAGGAGGCGGAGCTGTCGTTCCGCGGCGCGACGGCGGGCGTCGCGGGCCAGCACGCCGGACCGTACCTGGTGGTGGACCTCGGGGGCGGGTCGACCGAGCTCGTGCTCGGCACGACGACGCCGGAGGCGGCCCTGTCGCTCGACATCGGGTCGGTCCGCATGACCGAGCGGCACCTGCACACCGACCCGCCCACGGAGGCCGAGGTGGAGGCCGCCCGTGCCGACGTGCGCGCCGCGCTCGACGAGGCCGCGCGGACCGTCCCGTTCGGCCGGACGGTGACGCTCGTGGGTCTCGCGGGGTCGGTCACCTCGGTGACGGCGCACGCCCTGGCGCTGCCGGAGTACCGGCGCGAGCGGGTGCACGGCGCCGTGCTCGGTGTCGACGAGGTGCTCGCCGCCAGCGACGACCTGCTGCACCGCAGCCGCGCCGAGCGCCTCGCCCTCGGCTTCATGCACCCCGGCCGGGCGGACGTCATCGGCGCCGGCGCGCTCGTCTGGGCGGAGGTCGTGCGGCGCGTGCGCGACGACGTCGCTGCCGCGGGCGGCACGCTGAGCGACGTCGTCACGAGCGAGAGCGACATCCTCGACGGCATCGCACTGTCGCTCGCCTGAGGGTCGGAGGTCGCACCGTGGACGCCCCGACTGCGGGGCTCTGAGGCAGTCGTAGAATGGTGATCATGCCTCAGAACGTTCTGTCGTCGGACACCTCTGTCCAGGACGCGCCCGCAGCGGCGCCGCGGCCCCGCAAGGTCCCCCGCATCGTCGTCCTCGGCGGTGGTTCCGTCGGCCTCTACGTGGCGCGACGTCTGCGCCGCAAGCTCGGCAAGCAGGACGCGGCGATCGTCGTCGTCGACCCGCGCCCGTACATGACGTACGCGCCGTTCCTGCCCGAGGCGGGCGCGGGCTCGATCGACGCGCGCGACGTCGTCGCCCCGCACCGCAAGGCGCTCAAGGGCATCGACGTGCTGCAGGGCCTGGTCAACCACATCGACCACGCCGCGCACAAGATCACGATCCACCCCGAGGAGGGCCCGGACTACGAGGTCTCCTACGACCAGCTCGTCGTCGGCCTCGGCTCGGTGTCGCGCACGCTGCCCATCCCGGGGCTCGCGGAGACCGCGATCGGCTTCAAGAACGTGGAGGAGGCCATCGCGGTCCGCAACCACGTGCTCAACCGCATGGACGTGGCGTCCTCGACGTGGGACGCGGACGCGCGCCGCCGCATGCTGACCTTCACGTTCGTCGGCGGCGGGTTCGCCGGCATCGAGGCGCTCGCCGAGATCGAGGACATGGCGCGGTACGCGACGCGCAACTACCCGACGATCGACGCCGACGACCTGCGCTTCGTGATGATCGAGGGCTCCGGCCGCATCCTGCCCGAGGTCTCCGAGCCGATGGGTCTCTGGGCCCTCGACGAGATGAAGAAGCGCGGCATCGAGTTCCACCTCAACACGTTCCTGTCGTCCTGCGTGGACGGTCACGTCGTGACGTCGACGGGCGTCGAGTTCGACACCGAGACGATCGTGTGGACCGCCGGCGTCAAGGCGAACCCGGTCATCAAGGAGGAGTCGGACCTCCCGTTCGACAAGCTCGGCCGCGTCATCGTCAAGCCCACCCTGCAGGTCGCCACGGAGGACGGCGAGATCGTCCCCGACGCGTGGGCCGCGGGCGACTGCGCCGCCGTGCCGGACGTGCTCAACCCGGGCCAGTTCTGCCCGCCGAACGCGCAGCACGCCATCCGCGAGGCCACGAAGCTCGCCGACAACATGATCGCCGTTCTCAAGGGCCAGCAGCCCGAGGACTACAGCCACAAGAGCGTGGGCGTCGTCGCCTCCCTCGGTCTGTACAAGGGCGTCGCGGAGCTGTTCGGGTTCCTGAAGCTGCGCGGCCCGCTCGCGTGGCTCGCGCACCGTGGCTACCACGTCATGGCGATGCCGACCGGCAACCGCAAGGTGCGGATCCTCATCGGCTGGGCCGGCCAGTTCCTCATGGGCCGCGAGATCGTGTCCCTCGGCTCGCTGCACGACCCGCGCGACGAGTTCCGCAAGGCCTCCGTGCCCCCGAAGCAGCCGGGCCAGAAGGTCGAGCAGAAGGCTGAGTCGTCGGCCGCGCGCGCCGAGAAGGGCTGAGTCCCTTCGGTACCGTGAGCGGGCGCCGGGTCGACCCTTCGGGGGTCGGCCGGGCGCCCGCTCCGTCGTTCTCGCCCCCGTAGCCCAACTGGCAGAGGCAGCCGGCTTAAACCCGGTCAAGTCCCGGTTCGAACCCGGGCGGGGGCACTGCCGCGTCGAGGCCGGACGGCGGGGTCGCCGGTCATCGCCGTGGCGACGTCGGCGCCGGCCCGCCGGAACGCGTCGACCACGCGGCGCACCGCCAGCCGCTCGGCCCGGTCGGGCCGGAGCACAGCGGAGATGTGCCGTGCCGAGGCGATGTCGGCCAGCTCGCGCAGCACCAGGCCCGCACCGGTGGGGGTGGTGAAGCGCGGCAGGACGGCGACCTGGTCGCCCGCCGTGACGAGGGCCTCGATGAGGCGGTTGTCGCGCAGCCGCTGCGTGACGCGCAGGGCCGCCCCGGTGGCCTGCTCGACGGCGAGGCGCACCGAGTCGAACGGGTAGCCGAGCGGCACGCCGATCCAGTCCTGGTCGACGAGGTCGGACGGCCGCACCTTCGGCAGGCGCGCGAGCGGGTGCCCGGCCGCCATCGCGATGTCGAGCGGCTCCCGGGCGAGCGGCACCACCGTGAGCCCCTCGGTGCCGGCCGGCCGCACGCTGGTCAGGGAGTGCGCGACGACGACGTCGTGGTCGGCGGTGAGCGGGCCGTACTCGGCCTCGGCGATGTCGACGTCGGCGCAGCGCAGCGCGATCGCGGTGTCCGCCAGCTCGGCCATGACCCGCGGGAGCAGGAACGTCGCCGCGCTCGGCAGGGCGGCCACGGTGACGGTGCCCGACGGCTCGCCGGTGAACGCGTCCCACCGGGCCTGCACCTGCTCGATGGCGGCGGCGACGGTGGCGCCGCCCTCGGCGAGCAGGCGCCCGGCCTCGGTGAGGCGCAGCCCGCGGCCCGAGGGCTCGACGAGCGCGGTGCGCAGCTCGCGCTGGGCGGTCCGCAGCTGCTGGGACACGGCCGAGGGCGTGCGGTGGGTGGCGCGGGCCACCTCGGTGACGCTGCCGCGTTCCGCGAGCTCGCGGAGCAGCTCCAGGTGTCGGGCGTCCATGAAGGCAGACTACAGACAGCGTGTAGAAGGTTTCGCTTGTCCTTCATGTTCGCCGCGGGAAGGCTGGGCGCATGCCCACCCGCCACCGGCTGCTCGCCGTGCTCGTCGCCCTCATGTGGGGCCTGAACTTCATCGCGATCGACGCGTCCCTGCAGCACTTCCCCCCGATGTTCCTCGTGGCGCTGCGGTTCGCGCTCATCGCCGTGCCCACCGTGCTGTTCGTGCCGTGGCCCGACGTGCCCGTGCGCTGGCTCGTCGGGTACGGCCTCGGTTTCGGCACGCTCCAGTTCCTCTTCCTGTACTGGGGGATGGCGGCGGGCATGCCCGCCGGGCTGGCGTCGCTGGTGCTGCAGATGTCCGGCCCGTTCACCGTGCTGCTGGGCGCGACGTTCCTGCGCGAGCGCGTGAGCGGCCGCCAGGTGCTCGGCATCCTCGTGGCGGTGGGCGGCCTCACGCTGGTCGCGTGGCAGCAGGCGGCGACGGCGACGGTCGTGCCGTTCCTGCTCACCCTCGCGGGAGCCTTCGGCTGGGCGATCGGCAACGTCTGCAACCGGCAGGCGAAGCCGCAGAGCCCGCTCCGCCTCACCCTGTGGATGTCGGTCGTGCCGCCGCTGCCGATGCTGGCCCTGTCCCTGCTGGTCGAAGGGCCCGGCGAGATCGCACACTCCCTCACTTCGTGGGGCGAGCCGGGGGCCGTCGGCGCCGTCGTCGGCCTGGCGTACACCGTCCTGGTGGGCACGGTGCTCGGCTCCGGCGTGTGGACCTGGCTCATGGCCCAGCACCCGGCGGGCGTCGTCGCGCCGTTCTCCATGCTGGTGCCGGTGGTGGGCATGACGGCGGCCTGGCTCCTGCTCGGCGAGCGGGTCACGCTCGGTGAGGGGGTCGGGGCGGTGCTCGTCGTGGGCGGGGTCCTCTTCGGCAGCACGAGGGCTGCCCGGCGCCTTCTGCCGTCAGCAGAACGGCCGACCGTCGGGCCGCTCACGGAGCCGTCGGGCGCCGGCCGCGGGTAGCGTCGTCGGCATGACGGCGGACATGCGGGTCGGCACGACGGAGAGCGTCGGCGAGACGCGGCACGTGCGCGAGCCGCTCCTGCGGCACCTGGTCGGCGCCATCCTGCGCCGCGCCCGCCTGAGCCAGGGCCGCACCCTGCAGGAGGTCGCGAGCACCGCACGCATGTCCACCGCGTACCTGTCGGAGGTGGAGCGCGGCCGCAAGGAGGCGTCCTCGGAGGTCCTGGCTGCGGCGTGCGCGGCGCTCGGCATCCGCCTCGTCGACCTCGTCGCGCAGGCGCACGACGCCCTCGCGGCCAGCGCCGAGCACCAGCAGCGCGTCCGCGTGCTCACCTCGACCCGCGACCGGTCGTCGGCGGTCCGCCACGTGCGCTCGACGTCGTCGTCGGACGTCGTCGCCCTCGCCGCCTGACCGCTTCCGCAACCTGCGTGCTGACTTGATCCTCAAACGGACCGTTTG
>NZ_JBHUWC010000104.1:0-13923 GCF_042670225.1 Isoptericola sp. NPDC057191
GGAACCCGGTGCGGCCCTGCTGCGTACGACGCGGAGCGCGGTTCAGCCGATCCGGCGGCGGTAGACGGCGACCGCGAAGCCGTACGCGATGAGCAGGATGCCGACGAGCCAGCCCAGGGCGACCCAGATGTCGCTTCCCACCGGCTGCTCCGCGAAGAGTGCCCGCACGGTGTCGACGATCGACGTCACCGGCTGGTGCTCGGCGAACCAGGCGACCGGGGCGGGCATCGTGTCCGTGGGCACGAACGCGGAGCTGATGAACGGCAGGAAGATCAGCGGGTAGCTGAAGGCGCTCGCTCCGTCGACCGTCTTCGCCGACAGCCCGGCGATGACCGCGAGCCACGTCAGGGCGAGGGTGAACAGGACGAGGATGCCGGTCACGGCGAGCCACGCCCCCACGGACGCGCCGGTGCGGAAGCCCATGATCAGCGCGACCGCGACGACGATCGCCACGGAGACCACGTTCGCCACGACCGACGTGAGCACGTGCGCCCACAGCACGCTCGACCTCGCGATCGGCATGGACTGGAAGCGGTCCACGATGCCGCCCTGCATGTCGAGGAACAGCCGGTAGGACGTGTAGGCCACGCCCGAGGCGATCGTGATGAGCAGGATGCCGGGCAGCATGTAGTTGATGTACGACTCGTTGGAGCCTGTGTCGATGGCCCCGCCGAACACGTAGACGAACAGCAGCATGAGCGCGATCGGCGTCACCGCGGTGGTGATGATCGTGTCAGGGCTGCGCAGGATGTGACGCAGCGACCGCCCGGTGAGGACGCGGGTGTCGCTGAGGACGGCGGTGGTCATCAGGATTCCTTTCCAGTGCTGCTCTGGTCGGCGGGGCCCGCACCCACGAGGGTGAGGAACACGTCCTCGAGGGACGGCTGCTTCTCGACGTACTCGACCTCGGCGGGCGGGAGGAGCTGCTTGAGCTCGGCGAGGGTGCCGTTCTGGATGATGGTGCCCTGGTGCAGGATCGCGATCCGGTCCGCCAGCTGCTCGGCCTCGTCGAGGTACTGCGTCGTGAGCAGCACGGTCGTGCCGCCCTGCGCGAGCTGCTTGACGGTCTGCCACACCTCGATGCGCGCCTGGGGGTCGAGCCCGGTGGTGGGCTCGTCGAGGAAGATGATCGGCGGGTCCCCGATGAGGCTCATCGCGATGTCGAGCCGACGTCGCATGCCGCCCGAGTAGGTGCCGGCCCGGCGCGCACCGGCCTCCGTGAGGGAGAAACGCGCGAGCAGGTCGTCGGCGATCGCTCCGGCGTCCGGCAGGTGGCGCAGCCGGGCGACGAGGACGAGGTTCTCGCGCCCGGTGAGCACCTCGTCGACGGCGGCAAACTGGCCGGTGAGGCTGATCGACTCACGCACGTCCCCAGGCTTGGCCGCGACGTCGAACCCGTGCACGACGGCCGTGCCCGCGTCCGCCTTCAGCAGGGTCGACAGGATGCGCACGAGCGTGGTCTTGCCGGCGCCGTTCGAGCCGAGCAGGGCGAAGATGCTGCCTCGCGCCACGTCGAGGTCGACGCCGCGCAGCACGTGCAGGTCGCCGAAGGTCTTCTCGATGCCGCGCACCTGGATGGCAGGGTCGGCGGTCAGATCGGTGGTCATGTCCGGTGCTCCGTTTCCTGTGTCGATGTCGTCGTTCACGGCCGGCGGACGACGACGTCGCCGAAGCCGGTGCTGGCGTGGATCTCTGCGGTGGCCTCGTCCTCGACCGGCCCCTCGGTGGGGGTCAGGTGGTTGCGGACGGAGCCGTTCTCCGAGGCGACGTCGAGGTAGGCGGCGGTGCCCTCGGGCACCCCGACCTCGATGGAGCCGAAGGAGGACGTGAGGGTGACGGCGCCCGACTCGAGGGCGGCGACCCGGATGCTGGCGTGGGCGGACTTCGCGGTGAAGGTGCCGTGCACCCGGCTCACCGCGATGTCGCCGTGCGCGCCGTGCACCTCGAGGGTGCCGACGACGGCACCGACGGTGGTGGTGCCGTTGCTCGCGCGGATCACGCCGTCGCCGGTCACCTCGTCCACGAAGACGGACCCGGCGCTGACCTTGATGTCCAGCGAACCCGAGACCCGGCCGGCGGTGGCCGACCCGGCGGCGACCTTGAGGTCGAGCCGCTCGACGTCGTCGACGCGGGCGTTCCCGGCGGACAGCGTCATGTCGACGGCGTCGAGGACGCCCTCGGCGTAGAGCGAGCCGGCCTTGCCGCGCACCACGGAGCCCGTGGGGAGCTCGACGGTGATGTCGGCGGTACCGGACGTGAAGGGAAGCACGTACTGCTTCCACGACCCGGGGTAGGTGATGGACACCGACTCGCCGTCGCGGTCCACGCGGACCTGTTCGGCGGCGCGCACGCTGCCGGGCTTGCTGTTCGTGGGCAGCACGGTGACGACGACGTCGTCGCGCTCGCCGGCGACGACGTGCACGTTGGCGAAGGGGACGTCCACGAGGACGGGGACGGGGTGGGGGGCGGGGAAAGTGGGCATGACGGGGCTCCAACAGTGGTGTCGGTGTGGTGTCAGGCAGGGTCAGGAGGGCGGCGGGGCGGGGTCGCGCGAGGTGGTGCGAGGTGGTGCTAGGTGGTGCGGCGGTCAGCGGACCCAGCCGGTGACGCGGCCGGAGCCGCGCTGCTGCGGACGGGGCTGCGCGGCCGGGCGTCCGGTGGACTGCTCGAGCGCGGCGGCGACCGCCCGCACGAGCCACGTGTTCACGGACACGCCGTCGCTGGCGGCGGCGACCTCGACCTGTGTCTTGAGGTGGTCGGGCAGCCGCAGGGTGGTGCGGGTGGTGGCGCCGCCCTCGAGGTCGACGCTCACCGAGAATCCGGGCCCGGTCGCCGCCAGGGTGGGGCCGGGCGCAGACGCCGGCGCGGGCGCGGTGGGCGCCGAGACGACGAACTCGGGCGAGCCGCCGCGAAGCCGGATGTCCACCGAGCCGGGGGCCAGCTCGGCGGAGATCTCTCCCGCCGCGTCGGACAGTGCCTCGAGCAGCACAAGCCGGGCGGCGGCGTCGAGCGGGGCGGTCAGACGGCCGGCGAGGTCTCGCGCCTCGTCACCGCCCGCCGCGGCTGCGGTCGCCAGCTGCTGCTGCAGCTGGTCGACGTATCGGATCAGGTCCATGGCTCCACTATGACACCACTGTGGTGTCACCGCAAGAGGTTTGGTGTCATCAGTTGCCACGAGGTGGTGTCAGACCTCCGCTGTGCCGCGAGCGGCCCCGCTCCGGCACCCCGACGACGTTGTCTTTTCGTGCAGCCTCGGCCGGGCAGGAATCTCGACCGCTCGACGCGCGTCAGTGCGGCTCAGCAGGAAGAACCAGCGGGGGCGGAGCGGTGACCGCCGAGCGCGCGTCGATCCCGCGGAGCGGAGACCACGAAAAACGGAAACGTCCTCGGCGCGAGCACCTCACCAGCTCGCCCGCCCTCGGGCGGGCCACGGCGGCTAGCGTGGGGCCGTGACCCCGCATCCCGAGGAAGCGCCCGAGCGCGGCGTCCGCCTGTTCGACGACGTCCGACCGAACGAGGCGGACCGCGCGTACCTGCCGGGGATGAGCAGCGCGTGGAAGATGCCCTGGTACGACGTGCAGAGCTGGTGGCGCCGGGCCGGCCGCCTCCACCGCCGGACGGTCGAGCTGGCCGGCGTCACGCCGGGGCAGCACGTGCTCGACGTCGGCTGCGGCACGGGCAACCTCGCCCTCACCGTGCTGAAGGAGGTGCCGGACGCCCACGTCACCGGCGTCGACCCGGACGGCTCCGCACTGAGCCGGGCGGCCCGCAAGGCGCGCCGGCGTCGGGTCGGGCGCCGGGGTTCCCTGACCCTTGTGCGCGGCTTCGCGGACCGCCTGCCCGCCGCGGACGGCAGCGTGGACCACGTCGTCTCGTCGCTCGCGCTGCACCACGTCCCGCTCGACGAGAAGCGCCGGTTCGCCGCTGAGCTCGTTCGGGTCCTGCGGCCGGGTGGGCTCGTCACGGTCGCCGACCTCGACGCCCCCGGCGGGCACGGTCACGACAGCGGGCACGGCCACGGCAGCGGGCACGGCCACCCGCACGGCGACGGTCACGACCACGGAGGCCACCGGCACCGTGAGATCGGCGTGAACCAGCACCGCGAGGACAACGCCGACGGCGGCATCCAGCGGCTGCTGACCGACGCCGGTCTCGTCGACGCCCGCGAGGCGGCGCGCGCCACGTTTATGGACACGCCCGTGCTGTGGGTGCAGGCGCGGCGTCCCTGACCCGGCAGCGCCGGGTCAGCCGGCGTGCTGCGGCGCGAACTGCGACAGCACCAGCTCCGCACCGAACGGGTCACGCACCGTGGCCGCCCGCACCCACTCGTTGACCTCGGTCGACACCACGGTGCCGCCGGCGCCCGTCGCGGCGTCGGCCGCCGCGTCCCGGTCGGCGACGGCGAAGGCGATCGACCAGCGCGCGGGCCCGTCCGTGGGCTCCACGCCGGCGACGGCGTCGGCGAACCCCGGCGGGGTGAAGCCGGCCTGACGCTCGTAGATGTCCGGGTCGGAGGTCGCGGCGAGGTGGTCGCCGTAGCCGGGCACGCGCACCATCCCGGCCGCGAGCGCCGGGTCGTGCTCCCAGCCGAGCAACGGCCCGTAGAACGCGAGCGCGCGCTCCGGGTCGGGCGTCACGAGGTTGCTGAAGTTCCACGTGCCCGGCGCGTTCACCACCTGGGCGCCGAGCCGGGTCCCCGCCTGCCACAGCCTGCCCGGCGCGCCCTGGGGGTCGACGAAGCGGACCATCGTGCCCGCCACGGCGCCGGGCGGACCGACCGCCTCGGGCGGCGTCACGACCTGCCCGCCCAGTGCCGCGACCTGCTGCGCGGCCGCCTCGGCGTCGTCCACCGCGAGGTAGGTGTTCCACGCCGGAGCAGCGTCCGCGGCGACCGCGGGGTCGGGCGTCGCGAACGCCGCGACGGCGGTCGCGTCCGTGCCGTCGAGCGACGCCACCGCGTAGCGGCCCGGGGCGCCGGGCGGCAGCTTCTCGGTGAAGGACCAGCCGAACAGCGCGCCGTAGAACGCGAGCGCCGCGTCGACGTCGGCGACCTCCAGGTCGATCCAGCTCGGGACACCGTGCGGGTAGGTGTGCTGCGTCATGAGCCCACCCTGCCCCTTGCCCCCGACACGAGCAGGACGCGGGCACCGAACGTTCATCCACAGGTCCCCGCGAGCCTCTTCCCCGCGAGCTCTCCGCTCCCTACCGTGGCGACATGACCCCTCGTCGTGGTGCCCTCCGTCACCCGTTCGTCGCCGCCGCGGCCGCGCTCGCCGTCGGCGCGAGCCTGGCCGTCACCCCGCTCGCCGCAGGCGCCCACGGCAAGCCGCACGGCGGGCACGCGCAGCGCGACACGCTCCGCGTCGCGACCTACAACCTGTCGCTCAACCGTGCGACGGAGGGCGAGCTGCGGTCGGACCTGTCCACCGGCGACGACGCGCAGGCCCGCACGGTGGCGGAGGTGATCCAGCGCGCGAACCCGGACGTCGTGCTGCTCAACGAGTTCGACTACGACGCCGCGCACGCGAGCGTGGACCTCTTCCGCGAGCACTACCTCGAGGTGTCCCAGCAGGGTGCGGCTCCGGTGCGCTACCGCTACGCCTACGCCGCGCCGTCGAACACGGGCGTCCCGAGCGGCTTCGACCTCGACAACTCGGGCACGGTGGGCGGCGGCAACGACGCGTTCGGCTTCGGCGAGTTCGAGGGGCAGTACGGCATGGTCGTGCTGTCGAAGTACCCGATCGACACGAGGCACGTGCGCACGTTCCAGCACTTCCTGTGGAAGGACATGCCGGGAGCCCTCCTGCCCGACGACCCGGCCACCGCCGAGCCGGCCGACTGGTACTCGCCGGAGGAGCTCGACGTCGTCCGGCTGTCCAGCAAGTCGCACTGGGACGTGCCCGTGCGCGTCGGGAAGCGCACCGTGCACGTGCTGGCCGCGCACCCCACCCCGCCCACGTTCGACGGCCCGGAGGACCGCAACGGCCGGCGCAACCACGACGAGATCCGCTTCTGGGCCGACTACGTCACCCCCGGCCGTGCCTCGCAGTACATCTACGACGACCGCGGCGGGCACGGCGGCCTCCGGCCGGGCGAGCGCTTCGTGATCCTCGGCGACCAGAACGCCGACCCGCTCGACGGGGACTCGGTGGACGCCGCGGTCGACCAGCTCCTCGACCACCCGCGCATCACCGACCCGCGGCCGACCTCCGCCGGAGCGGTCGAGGCGGCGGCGCTCCAGGGTGGCGCCAACGCGACGCACCAGGGGGACCCGGCCCTCGACACGGCCGACTTCGCGGACACGACGCCCGGCAACCTGCGGGCCGACTACGTGCTGCCCTCGAAGAACCTGCGGGTCCGCGACGCGGGGGTGTTCTGGCCGGTCCAGGCCGACCCGCTGTCGCGGCTCACCGGCGTCTACCCCTTCCCGTCGAGCGACCACCGGCTCGTCTGGGTGGACCTGGCGGCCCGCTGACGGTCGCCCGCGACGACCATCGCAGGCCGCTGACCTGGGCATCCATCCCGATTTTCTCACCCGCTGCGACCTGGCCTGCGTGTGGCGACCGCCCGCGGGTCGGGTGCAGGGTGGGGAGTGCTGTGCTCACCGCCGAGCGTGACGTGCTCGCCGAGCGCAGACCTCCGGTCGGCAGGCGCTGACCGCACGGCACCGCCGTCCGCGGCGTGCGCCACGTCGTCCCCCGGACGACCCGCCTCCCCGCTCGGCACACTGGAGCACCCATGAGACGCGCGACCACCGCGGTGGCTGCAGCAGCGACGGCGCTGCTGCTCGCCGCGAGCCCCGCCGCCGCCCACGGCGGCAAACCCTCCCCGAGACCACCGACCGTCACGGACGTGGCCACCGGCCTCGTCAGCCCCCTGAGCGCCGCGGTCGGCGCGAGGGGCACCTCGTACGTCACGCAGAACTTCGCCGGCCTGCTCACCGAGGTGGACCGGCACGGCGACACCTCGGTCCTGTACGCGTCGGCGAACGGCGAGGAGGTGGGCGGGGTCTCCTTCCGGGACCGGCACCGGGACCGCACGCTCACCTTCACCGAGACCCTCATCGACGAAGAGACAGGACCGGTGGCGTCCAGCATCAAGACGCTGCGGCTCGACCGCTGGGGCAACCCGGCCGGGCCGGCCCGCACCCTCGCCGACGTCCGGGCGTACGAGAACGCGAACAACCCGGACGGCGACGTCACCTACGGGTTCCGCGACGTCGACCAGGCCTGCCTGGACCAGGCGCCGCCGGACGGCATCCCCGTCCGGTACGAAGGCATCCAGGACTCCCACCCGTATGCCACCACGCGTGCGTGGGGCACCACGTTCGTCGCCGACGCGGGCATGAACGCGATCCTGTCGGTGAGCGACCGGGGCCGCGTGCGGACCGTGGCCGTCCTGCCCGCGCAGCCTGCCGTGGTCACGGCCGACGCGGCGGAGATGTTCGGCCTGCCGGACTGCGTCGTCGGTGAGACGTACTGGTTCGAGCCCGTGCCGACGGACGTCGAGGTCGGCCCGTGGGGCCAGCTGTACGTGACGACGCTCCCGGGCGGCCCGGAGGACGCCAGCCTCGGGGCGCGTGGCGCGGCCTACCGGGTGAACCCGTGGACGGGCTCGGCGCGGAAGATCGGGGGCGGCTTCCTCGGCTCCACGAACCTCGCCGTGTCGCCGCGCGGGGACGTCTACGTCTCCGAGCTCTTCGGCGGCAAGATCACGCAGCTGACCCGCTGGGGCAACCGCACCGTCGTCGAGACCGCCCTGCCGGGCGCGCTGGAGTGGAACCACGGCGACCTGCTGGCCACGACGAACGTGCTGCCCGGTGAGGACGGACCTCCCGACGGCCACCTCGTCCGCATCGACCTGCCCAGGTCGCACTGGCACGGCCGCTGACCCCACCGATCGCGTTGTGGGTACGAAACTGGCGGGAATTCGGTCACGGATTCCCGCCAGTTTCGTACCCACAGCGTGCTCGGGTCAGGGCGTGAGCATCCGGGCGCCCTGCTGGGCGAGGACGCTGAGCTCGGCGGCCTTGAACGCGTGCTCCTGCGTCATCGCGTTCTCGGTGCGTTCGAGGCAGTCGAGGATCAGCTGCCCGAAGTAGGGGAACCCGACCTTCCCGTTCGCGACCAGGTGGTGCTCGCCCTCGCCGTCGACGAGGAACACGTGCCCGCCGCCCTCGCCCGTGCCGACGTTCACGTACTTGCGCAGCTCGATGTACCCGTCCGTCCCGAGGATGACGGTACGGCCGTCACCCCAGGTGCTCAGGCCGTCTGGCGTGAACCAGTCCACCCGGCAGTACCCGGTGGCGCCGTTGTCCATCACGATGCCGGCCTCGCCGAAGTCGTCGAGCTCCGGGTGGTCCGGGTGGTGGTAGTTCGCGACGGCGGAATGACTGACCTCGGCGTCCTTCGCCCCCGCGAAGTGCAGCATCTGGTCGAAGTTGTGGCTCCCGATGTCGCACAGGATGCCGCCGTACTTCTCCTTCTCGAAGAACCAGTCGGGGCGGCCCGAGCCGAGGCGGTGCGGCCCCAGCCCGATGACCTGCAGCACGCGCCCGACCGCACCCCGGCCGATCAGCTGGTCCGCCAGCACGGCGGCCTCGACGTGGATGCGCTCCGAGTAGTACACGGCGTACTTCTGGCCGGTGCGCGCCGTGGCCTCGCGGGCGGCCGCCAGCTGGTCGAGCGTCGTCAGCGGCGCCTTGTCCGTGAAGTAGTCCTTGCCCGCCTCGATGACCCGCAGCCCCAGGGCTGCCCGCTCGGACGTGACCGCCGCACCGGCGACGAGGCGCACCTCGGCGTCGTCGAGGATCTCGGCCTCGCTGCGGGCCACCCGGACGTCGGGGAACTTGCGGCGCATCGCCTCGACCTTGGCCGGGTCCGGGTCGTACACCCACCGGAGCGTGCCGCCCGCCCCGGCCAGGCCCTCGCACATGCCGTACACGTGGCCGTGGTCGAGGCTGGTGGCGGCGAAGACGAACTCGCCCGGCTCCACGACGGGCGCGGGAACGGGGTCCGGGGCGTAGGCGGCGCCGCTCGCGGTGCTCGTCGAGCTGCTCGTCGGGTGCGCGCTCATGCCTTGGCCCCGACCGTGATCGCGCCGGGCAGCTCGCCCACGGACGCCGTCTTCGAGAAGAAGTGCGGCGCCCGCGCCACGAGGGTGCCCGTGCGGTAGTACGGGTCGTCCGGACGCAGCGGCAGGTCCACGGTGCGGCGCTCGACGCCGGCCTCGTAGATCGCGGTGACCAGCTCGACGGCGCGGCGGCCGTCCTCGCCCGTGACGGCGGGACGACGGCGCTCGCGCACGGCGTCGAGCATGTCGCCGATCTGCCCGGCGTGGCCGGTGTGCGCCAGCGGGCGGTGGGCGGCGGCGACGGCCTCGATGGCGGCGACCCGCTCGGTGTCGCCCTCCCGGTCCGGGAACCCGGCGGGGTTCGCGGTCTCCGCCACGACCTTCCAGGGCTGCGAGACGCGCGCGTGGCGCCCCTGCACCACGATCGCCTGCTCCTCGCCGTGGCTCACGACGGACGCGGTCACCTCGGCCAGCGCCCGCTCGTACTGCAGCACGCTCACGGACAGGTCCTCGACCTCGGCGTTCTCGTGGGCCGCGTTGGTGAGGACGGCCGTGACGGCCTTCGGCGAGCCGAGCATCCACAGGGTCATGTCGAGGTGGTGGATGGCGTGGTTGAGCGTGCAGCCCCCGCCCTCGCTCTCCCACGTGCCGCGCCACCACAGGTCGTAGTACTCGGTGCCGCGCCACCAGGCCGAGCTGACCTGCGCGTGCGTGACGTCGCCCGCGAGGCCGGAGTCCAGCACCTCCTTGAGGGTGGCGATGTCGTCGCGGAAGCGGTTCTGCGCGACGACGGACAGCAGCCGGCCGTTCGCCTCCGCGGCCGCGATCATCGCGTCGCACTCCTCGAGCGACGGGGCCATCGGCTTCTCGACGAGCACGTCGACGCCCGCCTCCAGCGCGGCGACCGCCAGCGCGGCGTGCGTGGACGGCGGCGTCGCGACGCTGACGAGGTCGAGGCGCCCGATCGCCTGTTCCGTGGCGAGCATCTCGCCGGCGTCGGTGTACACGCGGGCGCCGTCGAGCCCGAGCTCCGCGCGCAGCGCCTCGGCCCGCCCGGGAGCCGGGTCGCACAGCGCGACGATCTCGCACTCCTCGTCGAAGCGCCGATAGCCGGCGACGTGGGCGCGAGCGATCCCGCCCGTGCCGACGATCCCGATGGTGAGCATGGTTCCTCCGGTGGAACGACACGTGATGACTTCACATGATACGTATCATGTGAACGATCACCCAGCGTGGCGGCGGCCTGCGGCCCTGTCAAGCGGGACACCAGCGGCGCACGGACGGAGGGCCATACTGTGGCGGTGCCGACCCCACCCACCAGTCGCGACGTCGCGCGCCTCGCGGGGGTGTCGCAGGCGACCGTCTCCTACGCGCTCACGGGCCGGGGCACGATCTCCGCGGCCACCCGCGAGCACGTCCTGCGGGTGGCGGAGTCGATCGGCTACCGGCCCAACCTCGCCGCCCGCTCGATGCGCACGCGCCGGTCGGGCCGCCTGGCCGTGGTCACCGGTGCCACGCTCGACCACCAGCTCCGGCTCCTCGCCGGGGCCGGAGAGGTGGCGGAGGCCGCGGGCTACGTCATGGAGACGCACACCGACGACGACACCGTCGCAGGGCGGTCCGAGCGGGTGCGCGAGCTCGCCGCGAGCGGCCAGTACGAAGGGATCCTGACCCTCGTGCCCGTGCTGCCGGGGGTGCTGTCCGACCCGGCGCGCACGCCGGCGGACGGTGGCACGCCGGTCGTGGCGGAGGCCACGTTCGACGAGCAGATGCGCACGCTCGGGGACCTCGCCGACGCCCGCACGGTCGAGGTGCTCGTGGAGACGCTCGTCGCCGCGGGGTACCGCCGGTTCGTGCACGTCGCCGGGCCCGAGCAGTACGCGTCGGCCCGCGCCCGGCGGGACGTCTACCTCGCCTCGGTGGCGCGGGCCGCGGCGGACCCCGCGACGCCCGGCGTGGTCTCGCTCGGCGTCCTCGGCGGCTCATGGTCGGGCGAGGACGCCCGCCGTGCCGTCGCCGACCTCCCCGACGACGCCCCGCCCGTCGCGGTGGTCGCGGCCAACGACTTCCTCGCCGCCGGGGTGCTGCGCGGCGCGGCGGAGCGCGGCTGGTCGGCCCCGCGCGACCTCGTCGTCACAGGCTGGGACAACTTCGAGATGAGCGCGCTCATGATGCCGTCGCTGACCACCGTCGACGTCGACTTCCCGGAGGCCGGCCGCGCCGCGATGCGCCGGCTGGTCGCGGCCGTGCGCGGCGAGCCCCGTCCGGGCCCGGGCGCGCCGATCCACCGCGTCGTGTGGCGGGAGTCCACCGGCGGGGACCCGACCGCCGAACGTCGCTGACGTGGCGGTTCCTCCCCGTCCTGCGCCAGGACGACGAGGAACCGCTACGCCGGCGGGCGGCGGCCCGCCTACCCTGGGGGCCGTGACCGACCCCCGCACCTCCCTGCCGCCGTTCGCCTCCGACAACTACGCGCCCGCGCACCCCGACGTGCTGGCCGCGGTCGCCGCCGCGAACGACGGGTACGCCGTCGCGTACGGGGACGACCCGTGGACGGCCCGCCTCGACGCCCGGGTGCGCGACCTGTTCGGCGGGGGCGCGCTCGCGTTCCCGGTGCTCAACGGCACGGGCGCGAACGTCGTGTCGCTCACGGCGCTGTCCCCGCGCTGGGGCGGCGTCGTCGTGTCGGACGTCGCGCACGTCAACACCGACGAGAACGGGGCGCCCGAGCGGGTGGGCGGCCTCAAGCTGCTCGCCTGCCCGTCCGTGGACGGCCGGATCACGCCCGACGACGTCGTCCGATGGGCCGGGCAGCGGGACGACGTGCACCGCGCGCACCCCGCCGTCCTGTCGCTGACCCAGTCCACGGAGCTCGGCACCGTGTACGCCCTCGACGACCTGCGGGCCCTGACGCACGTCGCGCACGACCTGGGCATGGCCGTGCACGTCGACGGCTCCCGTCTCGCCAACGCGGCGGCGACGCTCGGCTGCTCGCTGCGGGACCTGACCACCGACGCCGGCGTGGACGTCGTCTCGCTGGGGGCCGCGAAGAACGGCGGCATGCTGGGTGAGGCCGTCCTCGTCCTCGGGCCTGGCGACGCGCCGGACGCGGCGTCGGCGCGCGCCCGCGAGGCGGCCGCGGCCGCCGTCCCGTTCCTGCGCAAGGCGACGATGCAGCTGGCGTCGAAGACCCGGTTCGTCTCCGCGCAGCTGCTCGCGCTGCTCGGCGAGGAGGACGACGCCGAGCCGCTGTGGCACCGCAACGCCGCGCACGCGAACGCGATGGCGGCGCGCCTGCGCGCGGGCCTCGAGGGGCTGCCCGGCGCAGACGCCACGGACGGCGTGCGCGTCACGCGCCCGACGGAGGCGAACGCCGTGTTCGCGACGCTCCCCCGCGACGCCGCCGAGCGCCTGCGCGCCGTCGCGCGCTTCTACGACTGGGCCGACGGCGAGGCGCCCGACCGGGTCGAGGTGCGGCTCATGTGCGCCTGGGACACCTCCCCGGAGACCGTCGACGCGTTCGTCGCGGCCGCGTCCCACGCGCTGGGCTGATCCGCGCCGTAGTCCTCGAGGTCCCGCAGCCTCCGCACGGGGCTGAGGCCCACGATGACCGGGCCCAGCAGCATGACGAAGGCCGAGCCGAGCAGGACGGCCCGGTTGCCCACCTGCGCCGCCAGCACGCCCGCGGCCAAGGACCCGAGCGGGATCATGCTCCAGGACACGAACCGGACCGTCGCCATCACGCGGGACAGCAGCGCGGGCGGGCTGGCCACCTGTCGATAGGTGCGCGTCACGACGCTCCCGGGCACCACGGACGCGCCGAACACGAGCGTGCCGACGGCGAAGCACAGCCACCCGACCACCCCGTGGCCGAACGGGACCAGCAGCGCCCCGGCGAAGCCGAACAGGCCGTCGAGCAGCAGCACGCGCGCGGAGCCGAAGCGGCGTACGAGCCACGGTGTCGCGGCGGCCGCCAGCAGCGAGCCCACGCCGTCGGCGGCGAGCAGGACGCCGACGAGGGCGGGCGGGGCGTCGAGGTCGCGCACCAGGTAGAGGGCGAAGAGGCCGGCCTGGACACCGCACACCAGGTTCACCGCGCACGCCCACCAGGTGGCAGGCGCCATCACGGGGTGCCGCACGACGAACCGCCAGCCCTCGGCGATCATCGCGCCCATCCCGGGCCGCGTCTCGCCGTCCCCCAGCGGCGGCTCGCGCCGCTCGGGCAGGCGCCGCAGCAGCAGCGCGGAGACGACGTAGGAGACGACGTCGACCAGTAGCGCCGGCACCGCACCCACGGCCTGCACGAGGACGCCCGCCACCGACGGCCCGCCGAGCTGGGTGGCGGCCTGCGTGCCGGAGACGAGGCTGTTGCGGCTGGTCAGCTCGTGCTGCGGCACCACCGTGGGCAGGAAGGTCGTGTTGGCGGTGAAGAAGAACACCTCCGCGACGTTGACCGCGAGCGCCGCCAGGACGAGGTGCACGAGCGCGAGGTCCCCGAGCCACCAGACGAGCGGCAGCGCAAGGACCGCTGCCGCGCGCACGAGGTCGGCCACCACCTGCGTGGCGCGCAGCGGGAGCCGGTGCACGATCGCTCCGGCGGGCAGGCCGAGCACCACCCAGGCGAGGTACGACGACGCGGCGAGCACGCCCGTCTCGACGGGCCCGGCGTCGAGCACGGTCACCGCGGTGAGCGGCAGGGCGACGGCGGTGACGGCGGTGCCGACGCCGCTGGTGGTGCTCGCGGCCCAGTAGGTCCAGAACGGCCGTGCACTCGTGGCCACCGGCCACCTCCTCGGGGTCGTACGGGTGGGGCGCTGTGAGCGGGCGATTGGCCCTGTCCTGCGGCGAAAC
>NZ_JBHUWC010000105.1:0-13842 GCF_042670225.1 Isoptericola sp. NPDC057191
CAGCGCCGGGGACCGCGCTCACAGGCAGCGCTCACAGGCAGCGCTCACGGACGGCGCGTCCGGCACGGCACGTCCACGCCCTAGGCTGGGCCCATGCGCGTTCTCGTCTCCGGCGGCGCCGGGTACATCGGCTCCCACACCGTCCTGTCCCTCGTCGCCTCCGGGCACGACGTCGTCGTCGTGGACGACTTCTCCAACAGCAAGCCCACGGTGATGAGCCGCCTGGAGTCGCTGTCGGGCGTGCACGTGCCCGTGCACGCGCTGGATCTCACCGACGCGGACAAGACCGAGCGCCTGTTCGCGCACGAGAAGTTCGACGCCGTGGTGCACTTCGCGGGCTTCAAGGCCGTGGGGGAGTCCGTGGCCAAGCCGCTGGAGTACTACCGCAACAACCTCGACTCCACGCTGTCGCTGCTGGAGGCGATGCGCCGCCACGACGTGCCGCGCCTCGTCTTCTCCTCCTCGGCCACCGTGTACGGCCAGGACGCGCCCGTGCCCTACCGCGAGGACTACGCGTACCTGTCGTCGTCGTCCCCCTACGGGCAGACGAAGGTGATGATCGAGCGCATCCTGGCCGACGCCGCGGTCGCCGTCGACGGGCTCAAAGTGGCGCTGCTGCGCTACTTCAACCCGGTGGGCGCGCACCCGTCGGGACAGATCGGCGAGGACCCGCAGGGCATCCCGAACAACCTCATGCCGTTCCTGGCCCAGGTCGCCGTCGGCAAGCGCGACAAGCTCGTGGTGTTCGGTGACGACTACCCCACCGCGGACGGCACGTGCGAGCGGGACTACCTGCACGTGGAGGACCTCGCCGCCGGGCACGTCGCCGCGCTGGACCACCTGGACGCGATGGCCGAGCCGGTGCGCGCGTTCAACCTCGGCACCGGCACCGGCACGTCCGTGCTGCAGATGCTGCACGCGTTCGAGCGTGCCGTCGGGCGCGAGCTGCCCTACGAGGTGGGCCCCCGCCGCGCCGGCGACCTGCCCGCCTTCTGGGCCGACCCCACGCGGGCGCAGACCGAGCTCGGGTGGCGCGCGCACAAGACGATCGACGACATGTGCGCCGACACGTGGCGCTGGCAGTCCCAGAACCCGCAGGGCTTCCCCGCCTGACCTCGACCCGCGGGCGGTCTTGCGGACCCTCGCACCGAGGGCAAGGATGACCCCATGGCCGACGACGTGAGACAGCGGCCCGACCAGCGGTGGGACCCCGGCGCCCGGTACCGCTCGTCGGTGCTGGCGGGGCTGCCGTCCCTCAAGCCCACGCCCGCCGCGCCCTCGCCCCAGCCCCGGCTGGCGGGGCGGCTGCACCGCGGGCCCGCGAGGCGCACCGCCGTCTTCGACCGCGACCTGTGGCACCCGGTCCAGCACGTCACCACCGGCCTCGTGCGCGTCGTCGGGCGCGCCCTGGGCCACTGAGCAGCCCGCGTGTCACGACGTGAGCTCGTCGTGCTCGGCACGGCGAGCATGGTCCCCACGCGAGGTCGCAACCACAACGGGTACGTCCTGTTCTTCGACGACCAGGCCATCCTGTTCGACCCGGGCGAGGGCACGCAGCGGCAGATGACGCTCGCCGGCGTCTCCGCGACCGACCTCACCCGCATCGCCCTCACCCACCTGCACGGGGACCACTCGCTCGGCCTGGCGGGCGTCGCGCAGCGGCTGTCCGGCGACCAGGTGCGCCACACCGTCCCGATCTCCTTCCCCGCATCGGGCGAGCCGTGGGTGCGCCACCTGCTGGACGCCAGCGCCTACGACCACCACGAGCGGGTCGCGCTCCAGCCCGTGACGTTCCCACCCGGGCACGCCGACGGTGCGCCGACCGCGGCGGGCGGCCCCGTCGCGACGCTGCCCCGGGTCGACGGCGAACGCGGCGCCGGCCCGGGCGCCCCCGTGCTGACCGCACGCCCGCTGGAGCACCGCATCGACGCCGTCGGCTACCGGCTGGACGAGCCCGACGGCGTCTCCCTCGACCCGGCGGCGCTCACGGCCGCCGGCGTGCCGCCCGGCCCCGCGGTGGGCCGGCTGCTGCGCGAGGGCACGCTCACCCTCGACGACGGCCGCACCGTCCACTGCGACACCGTCTCCGTGCCCCGGCCGGGACAGTCGGTCGCGTTCGTCATGGACACCCGCCTGTGCGACGCGGTCGAGGCGCTCGCCGACGGCGTCGACCTGCTGGTGGTCGAGTCGACCTTCCTGCACCGGGACGCCGACCTGGCCGCCCGGTGGGCGCACCTGACGTGCCGGCAGGCCGCCGTCGTCGCCTCCCGCGCCGGTGTGCGCCACCTCGTCCTGACGCACTTCTCCCAGCGCTACCGCGTGCCCGACGAACTGCCGCTGGAGTTCGAGCGCGAGGCGCGCGAGGTGTTCGACGGCGGCCTCACCGTGGCGGCCGACCTCGACCGCGTGCCCGTGCCGCCGCGGCGGCGCGACGCCGGCCTCGACCGCTGAGCGAGGACCTCACACCACGTCCGTGACGGCGACCTGGTCCAGGGAGTGCGCCTCGGCGACGCCGGCGTTCGTGACGCGGCCGTCGTGCACGTTCAGGCCGCCCGCCAGCACGGGGTCGGCGCGCATCGCCTCGCGCCAGCCGTGGTCCGCGAGCGCCACGACGTAGGGCAGCGTCACGTTCGTCAGGGCGTACGTGGAGGTGCGGGGCACGGCGCCGGGCATGTTCGCGACGCAGTAGAAGACCGTGTCGTGGACGCGGAACGTGGGGTCGGCGTGGGTGGTGGGGCGGGAGTCCTCGAAGCAGCCGCCCTGGTCGATCGCGATGTCGACGAGCACGGCGCCGGGGCGCATGCGCGCGACCAGGTCGTTGTCGACGAGCACGGGCGCCTTCGCGCCGGGCACCAGCACGGCGCCGACGACGAGGTCGGCGTCCAGGACCGCCTCGGCGAGGGTGAGGCGGTTGGACGCGAGGGTCTGCACGCGGCCACCGAGCTCGCGGTCGGCGGCCTTGAGCGCGTCCGCGCTGGTGTCCAGGAGGGTGACCCGGGCGCCGAGGCCGACGGCGATGCGGGCGGCGTTCATGCCCGAGACGCCGGCCCCGATGATCACGACGTGCCCTGCGGGCACGCCGGGCACGCCGCCGAGCAGGACGCCGCGCCCGCCGGCGCCGCGCAGCAGGGTGGCGGCGCCGACCTGGGGGGCGAGGCGCCCGGCGACCTCGGACATGGGGGCGAGCAGGGGCAGGCGGCCGTCGGGGGTCTGCACGGTCTCGTAGGCGACGGCGGTGACGTCGCGGGCGAGGAGCTCCTCGGTGAGCGCCTTGTCGGCCGCGAGGTGCAGGTAGGTGAACAGCACCAGCCCGGGTCGCAGGCGGTGGTACTCCTCGGCGACGGGCTCCTTGACCTTCAGGACCGTCTCGGCGCCGGCCCACACGTCGTCGGCGTCGCCCACCACGGACGCGCCGGCGGCGCGGTACTCGTCGTCGGTGATGGCGGAGCCGTCGCCCGCACCGGCCTGGACGGTGACCTCGTGGCCGCGCGAGACGAGCTCGTGCACCCCGGCGGGGGTGATGGCCACGCGGTACTCGTGGTTCTTGACTTCCTTCGGGACGCCGATGCGCATGGGGCTCGCCTTCGAGACTCGAGACCGCGGCGGGTGACCGTGGCCAGGGTGGATGCTGCGTGGCTGCGTGCCGGGCCGGAGGGACCCGGGGCCCGTGAGGCGGGAGAAAGGTGTGACCCCGCTCACGCCCATTGTGGAGGAGTCGTTCGGCACGGGACTACGAATCCGCACATCGTTCGGTAGTTTGGGGTCATGTCGTCACGATCTGCGCCTCGGGGTGCCGCCCGCTCCACCCGGCCGAACGATGTTCGCCCCGACCCGTCCTGGGGCCTGGACCGGCGCGGGCCGGCACCGGAACGGCTCGACGACGTCGACCAGCGCCTCCTCGCGGCGCTGGCGGAGGACGCCCGCATCCCGAACAACGCCCTGGCGGCGCGGGCGGGCGTCGCGCCCTCCACCTGCCTGACGCGGGTGCGCCAGCTGCGCGAGCGGGGCGTGATCCGCGGGTTCCACGCGGACGTGGACCCGGGGCGCACGGGACACCCGCTGCAGGCGATGATCGCCGTGCAGATGCGCGGCGCGGCGCGGACCCGGCTGAGCACCTACCTGCAGCGCCTCGCCGAGCTGCCCGGGGTGCTGAACGTGTTCCTGCTGGGCGGGGCGCACGACTTCTTCGTGCACGTGGCGGCGGCGGACTCCGACGCCCTCAACGAGTTCGTCATCGAGCACCTGTCCACCGACCCGGACGTGGCGCTCACCGAGACCAACCTGATCTTCCAGCACGCCAGGGCGAGCTGGTACTGACCCGGGGAGGTCACAGCGTGCCGCGGCACGGTGCTACCCCGCGTGACCCGGTGTCACCTCGTGCGACCTCGGGTCGCGCCCTGTGCCGGCGGACAGCCACCGCTGCAGCTCGAAGGCGAGGGCGACCGGCGCGTCGAGCTGCACCAGGTGACCCGCGTGCGGGATGAGCCGCACGTCGGCGCGGGGCAGGGCGTCGGCCAGGCGGTACGCCCGGTCGACGGGGATCCAGGCGTCCTGCTCGCCCCACAGCACGCGCGTGGGCACGTCGAGCGTGCCGAGCAGGGGCTCCAGCTCGGCGGTGTACCGCTCGTCGGCCTGGGCGACCTGCCGGTAGAAGGCGGCCTGCCCGGACTCCGAGCTCCACGGGGCGACGAGGGCACGCAGGGCGGTGTCCGTCAGCGGGCGGTGGGCGGCCGTGCGTACGTACGCCTCCAGGGCCCCGCGGTGCACTGCGGCGGGCGTGCGGGTGAAGACGTCGGCGTGCTCGCGCACCAGCGAGAAGTACGGCGATCCCCACGGGCGCAGCGCGACGACGTCGACGAGGCACAGGGACGCGTACCGCGCGCCGTGCAGCAGCGCCGCCCGCAGGCTCACCGCGCCGCCGTAGTCGTGGGCGACCACGTGAGGCCGGACGCCAGGACGCCCCGCGGGGCGCGTGCCGTCGTGCGTCGTCGTCCACGACCCGGCCCAGTGCGCCAGCAGAGCGGCGAACGCCTCGCCCTGCGTGCCCAGGTCGACGTCGTGCGCGGGATCCTTCGACGACGCGCCGTAGCCGGGCAAGTCCCACAGGTGCACGGTGAACTCGGCCGCCAGCGCGCGAGCGTACGGCTCCCACAGCCACGACGACCAGGGAGTGCCGTGGCACATCACCAGCGGGGGACCCGAGCCGAAGGCCGTCCACGCGATGTCGCGGCCGCGCCAGGCAAACCGACGCTCCAGCAGCGGGGCGGCCCCGGCAGGTGCCGTGCTCTGGACTGTGCTCTGGTCTTTGCTCTGGTCTGCGGCCGGGTCCGTGGTGGCTTCGCCCATCCTGCGAGGCTAGGCGGCGGGTCCGACGCCTGCCGTGGGGGCCCGGCGCTCGTCCGCGCGCAGGTCGAGCGTGAAGAAGGCGCTGCACGGGTCAGGGACGTAGGCGCCGAACGGACCACAGGGCACGAACCCGTGCCGGGCATACAGCCGGCGTGCGGGCGCGAAGTAGTCCTGCGTCCCGGTCTCGAGGCTCACCCGGGCGTAGCCGCGAGCGCGGGACAGGTCGACCAGGCGTCCCAGGACCGCGGTGGCCACGCCCCGGCCGCGAGCCGTGGCAGCGGTGCGCATCGACTTCACCTCGCCGAGCCCTGTGCCCGTTCCTGAGCCGGCTCCGGCGCCTGTTCGTGCGCCTGGTCCGGGCCGAGGCGCCGGCTCGAGCTCTTTCAGCGCCCCGCAGCCCAGCAGCGCCCCGTCGGCGTCTCGTGCCGTCAGGAACGTCACCGTCGGTGCCAGCAGTGCGCCGAGGTCCAGCGCGTGGACCGACTCCGCGGGGGAGGTGGCGTGCATGTCGGCCAGGTGCTCGGCCAGCAGCGCGCGCACGTCCGCCCGGCCCGGGGTCTCGGGAGCGAGGATCACGGGGCCCATCGTGCCCGTCGCGCGTTTCGGCCCGGTTTCGCGGCAGGGGTGGGTGCCGGGCTCGCGGTGGGCCGGCGGGCCTGGCACGGCTCGGGCGGGTACCCGCGCCGTGGTGGAACGTCTACCCTGAGGCGACATGAGGATCAGCGAGCGCCACGGCGCCCGGACGTCCGGTCCGCAGGACGGTCCGCCCATGGTGTTCGCGCACGGCTTCGGCTGCGACCAGTCGATGTGGCGCTGGGTGGCGCCCCAGTTCGAGTCCGACCACCGGGTGGTGCTGTTCGACCATGCGGGTGCGGGCGACGCGGACCCCACGTTGTACGACCCACGACGGCACGCGACCCTCGAGGGGTACGCCTCCGACGTGATCGCCCTGCTCGACGACCTCGCCCTGCCTCCGGTGGTGTTCGTGGGCCACTCCGTCAGCGCGATGATCGGTCTGCTCGCGGCCGTGCGCCGCCCGGACCTGTTCGACCGGATGGTGCTGGTGTGTCCCAGCCCCCGCTACATCGACGACGACGGCTACCGTGGCGGGTTCGCGCCCGAGGAGATCGACGAGCTGCTGTCCACGATGGACGCCAACTACCTCGGATGGTCGCGCGCGATGGCGCCCGTGATCACGGGCAACCCTGAACGGCCCGAGATCGGGCAGGAGCTGGCCGCCGCGTTCTGCCGCACCGACCCGGAGATCGCGCGCCACTTCGCCCGCACCACCTTCCTGTCCGACAACCGGGCCGACCTGGCCGCCGTGCGCACGCCCAGCCTCGTGGTGCAGAGCCGCCAGGACGCGATCGCGCCGCCGGAGGTGGGCCGGTACGTCCACGACCACCTGCAGGGATCGACGCTGACCGTCGTGGACGCCGTCGGGCACTGCCCCAACCTCAGCGCGCCCGCCGTCCTCGTCGCCGCGATCCGCAGTTACCTGGCCCAGGACGAGGAGGAGTCCGCGGCGCTGGAAGAGCAGCCCGTCGCATGAGCGAGGCCGCCCGCGCCGACGCCTGGTCCAGGGCCCCCGTGGCGATGCTGCGCCTGGACGCGGACGGCAAGGTGCTGGACGCGAACGCGACCTTCCTGCACTGGAGCGCCGGGCACGCCCCGGGCCGGACGCCACCACCGCCGGTGGACGGCCTGCCCGTGCACCTGCGCGGCACGCCGCTGAGCAGCCTGATCACGGTGGGGGGCCGGATCTATTGGGACACGCACGTCGCGCCGGCGCTCGCGCTGAGCGGCAGCGTGGAGGACGTCGCCCTCGAGCTGCGCACACCCGGCGGTCCGTTGCCGGTGCTGCTCACCGCGCGGCGTCGCGCCCCGGCCCACGGCAGGGGCGGGCACGAGATCGACGTCGCCATGTTCGCCGCCCGCGCCCGTGCCGAGTTCGAGCAGGAGCTCGTGCGGGCCCGTACCGCCTCGCAGCTGTGGGCCGAGCAGCTGCGCTGGGTGCAGGAGGCCACCGCCGCGCTCTCCCGAGTCGCGGGCGTCGCCCAGGTCCGCGACGCGCTGGTCGCGGCCGTCGGGCGGCACGCCGCTGTCGCCGACGTCACCCTGCACGACCCCGGCCCCCTCCCGCCGACGACGCCCACCCCTGGCCGGCTCGTGGTGCCGGTCGAGGGGGTCCACCGTTCCTGGGGGCACCTCGTCGTCGTGCCGCACGCCCGGCCCGGCGACACGCCGCCCGACCGGGACGCCCTGACGACGATCGCCCAGCAGGGCGCCGTCGCGCTCGACCGGGCCCGCCTGGCCGAGCAGAGCGTGTCCGTGGCCCACGAGCTGCAGCACGCCATGCTGGCCGACGACCTGCCCGAGCGTGCCGACCTCGACATCGTCGCCGAGTACCTGCCCGCGACCAGCGGGCTGGAGGTCGGCGGCGACTGGTACGACGTCTTCGACCTCGACCGGCAGCCCCATCCGCAGCCCGGCCAGCAGCCGGATCAGCGGCCGGGGCACGCAGGCACTGTTACCACCGGCGGGGTGCTCGCCGTCGTCATGGGCGACGTGGTGGGGCACGGCCTCGCGTCCGCGACGGCCATGGGCCAGCTGCGTACCGCCACCCGTGCTCTGGCCGAGCCGGGCCTCGGGCCCGCCGCCGTCCTCGACCGCCTCGACGGCTTCGTGCGTCACCACGACGTCGGATTCGGCTCGACCGTCCTGTACGCGGAGCTGGACACCGCCGACGCCACCCTCACCTACGCGTGCGCCGGACACCTGCCCCCGCTGCACGTGCGCCGTCACGGCGCCCCTCAGTACCTGTGGGCGGGCCGCTCCACCCCGCTCGGGGTGGGCCGCCTGCCCTGCGGGCGCACCGAGGGCACCGTCCACCTCGACCCGGGTGACGTCGTCGTGCTGTACACCGACGGCGTCGTCGAACGCCGCGACCTGCCCCTGCGTGAGGGGCTGGACGACCTCGCCGGCCGTGCCGGGCACCTGGCCCGGTCAGGTCAGGCCCTGACCCGGCTCGTCGACGTCGGCGCCAACCAGCGCGACGACGCCTGCCTGCTGGCACTCACGTGGCACGGGACCCGCGCGCTCACCTGAGCCCACCTGCATCTGGCCCACTGGCGTCGCCCGACCTCAGGAGGCGTGCACCGCCAGGTCGTCGCGCAGCACGTCCACCAGCAGCGCCCCTGCCTCGTCGGGCCGTTCCAGCACGGGCAGGTGTCCCGCCCAGTCCAGCACCGACAGCTGCGCCCCCGGCACGGACGCGGCCACGTGCCGTGCGCACGCCCGCAGCTGATCCATGTCGTGGGCGCCCTCGACGACGAAGGTCGGCACGCGCACCCCCGCCAGGTCGATCTCGACAGGGTCCGGCCCTGGCTCCGGCGCCCTGGCGGCGCTCGCGACCGCGTCCGCGGCGAGCTGCACGTCGAACGCGCGTCGCTGCATCACGGCGAGCGCCTCGCGGGCTGCGTCGTCGGCGTCCGGGCCGAGCCAGGTGGTGACGTTGAGCTGTGTGGCCGCGTCGACGTCGCCGGCCTCGAGCAGGCGCGCCTCCTCGGCGTCGAAGGCGTCGGACGTCGGGGTGTCGGGGACGTCGGGCGCGGCGGGGCACAGCAGCACCAGCCGTCGCACCTTGCCCGGGTGCGCCGTGGCGAGCTCGAGGGCGACCTTGCCGCCGAAAGACGCACCGACGACGGCGGCGTCCGGTGCGCCGAGGACGTCGAGCAGGTCGGCGAGGTCGCCCGCGTTCGTGTACCGCGGTCCGGGGTCGCCCACGGGCAGCGGGGAGTCGCCGAAGCCGCGCAGGTCAGGGCGGATCACCCGGAACGAGCGGGCGAGGGCCGGGACGACGGCGTCCCACATGCGGCGGTCCGCCACCCCGGCGTGCACGAGCAGGACGGCGGGGGCGCCGGGGTCGCCGGCGACATCATGAGCGAGAGGCATGCGCCGAGACTAGTGCCGAGGTAGCGCGTGCACGGCCCCCGCGGAGCCCGACCCCGCCCGAGGTGCCGAGGTGCCGAGGAGCCTGTGGGGCCCCACGGTGCGACCCCTACGATGCGGCCATGGGTGCACGGCTGCTGTCGAACCTTCCCGCCGAGCTCACGGACGGGAACCTCCGCCTGGACGCCCTGACGCCCGACACGCCTGTCGAACCGTTGTTCGCCGCGCTCGACGAACGAGTGTGGGAGCACGTCCCGGGCGGGCGGCCGACGGACTCGGGCGAGCTGCGGGCCAGGCTGGTGCGCAAGCTGCTCGCCGACCCGCCGTGTCGCACGTGGCTCGTCCTCCTGGACGGCGAGGTCGTGGGGACGACGTCGCACTTCGCGGACCCGGTCGACCCGGTGGTGCTGGAGATCGGCGCGACGTACATGGCACCCGCCACCTGGGGCACGGGACTGAACGCCCGGGTCAAGGCGCTCATGATCTCCGCGGCCGCGTCGGCCGGCGCCGCACGGCTCGCCTTCCAGACCGACGAGCGCAACGAGCGATCGGCGCGCGCCATCCGCAAGCTCGGCGCCCGCCCCGTGGGCAGTCGCCTCGAAGCGGTCCTGCGCCCCGACGGCACGCCGCGCACCAGCCTGCTGTTCCAGCTGGACCTGGAGGGCGCGTCAGCCCACTTTCGGTCACCGGCGCCGGGGACCTGAGTCAGTGTTCACCGGCGAAGCGCATGAGCAGGTGTCCGTCGTCTGAGGCCCAGACGTGACCGACCCATTGAAGGTCTTGCACGGCTGGACGCCGGCCCACGACGAGACGCGGAGCGATCACCGACCACGCGTCGTCCGCCGCGTCATCGGTGTAGAGAGTCAGGCCCTCGGGATAGACGTCGGTGACGACGACGGCACCGGCTGCACGCAGGTCGTTGCCGAGCCGGCGAGTGACGCGTTGCGGTGTGCGGCGATAGACGACGCCGTCCGGCGCACGGAGCGACCCGTCAGGCAGCTCCACCAGCTGTCGGCTCTCCATGGAGGGAGGTTACGGCGAGCACCGCCCACGCGTCGCAGTCCGCCGCGAGCGCCTCCACACGCACCCCCCTGCGGGCCCTGCAGCCGCACCACGTGGGCCGCGTCAGGCACGCACGCCCCCCGACGTCTCCTCCAGCAGCGGGGGAGAGACGCGGAAGTCCCCCCACCGCGCCCACTCGACCCGCACCCGCAGCACCACGATCCCCGGGTCCGACAACGACTCGACGAACTGCGGGAACGCCGCCGCGTACGCCGCGACGCACCGCTCGCGGGTGGCACCTGAGGGCACGTCCGCCACTCCCTGCACCTGCAGCGTCGTCCCGCCCGGACCCCCCACCACCACGGCCACCCGCCCGTCCCGGGCCACGTTGCCCACCTTGCGCGAGGCCGCCCGCGCGTCGAACACCAGCTCGCCCACGTCCGTCACCGCCACGGCCAGGTATGCCGCCTGCGGCTCACCTTCCGGTCCCAGCGTCGAGACCACGCCGTCGCCCACCGCGCGCACGTGCGCGACCAGCCGCCCGAGCGTGAGCCGCCCTGGGACTCCCGACCTCGCACCGTGAAGACCGTCCGTCACGCTCATGCCCGGACCCTAGCGCCGCCGGATGGCACCATGCCCCAGCGCCGCCGGATGGCACCATGCCCCCATGGGCACCCGACTCCTGGACTCCGACCTGCCCCTGGTCGCCGCCCCGATGGCCGGCGGCGCCACCACCACCGACCTCGTCGCCGCCACCGCGGACGCCGGCGCCTTCCCCTTCCTCGCCGGCGGGTACCAGCACCCCGAGGCCCTCGCCGCGCAGATCCACGCCGCACGCAGCCACGCCCGCCCCTTCGGCGTCAACCTCTTCGTCCCGCCCACCGACGGCGCTCCCGTCCTCGACACCGCGGCGCTCGCGGCCTACGCGCGCCGGATCGCGCCCGAGGCGGCCGCGCTCGGCATGGAGCTCGGCATGGAGCTCGGCATGGAGCTCGACCCCGAGGCGGACCTCCCGACCCGCGCGGACGACGACGCGTGGGACGCCAAGGTGGACCTTCTGCGCCGCGACCCCGTGCCCGTCGTGTCGTGCACGTTCGGGCCGCCGCCCGCGTCCGACGTCGCAGCACTGCGCGCGGCCGGATCCCTCGTCCTCGTCACGGTCACCACACCGCAGGAGGCTGCGGCCGCCCAGGCTCTCGGCGTCGACGGCCTCGTCGTGCAGGGACCCGGCGCAGGCGGGCACAGCGGCACGTGGGACCCCGCACGGCGGGTGGACGACGGCGCCACGGCCGACGTCGTCGCAGCGGTGGCCGCCCGCACCCGGCTGCCGCTGGTCGCCGCAGGGGGAGTGGACGGACCACGGGCCGTGACGCGTCTCCTCGCGGCGGGCGCGCAGGCCGTCGCCGTCGGCACCCTCCTGCTGCGCACGGACGAGTCGGGCGCCTCTGCCACGCACCGTGGGGCGCTCGCCGACCCGCGGTTCGGGTCCACCACCGTCACGCGAGCCTTCACGGGCCGGCCGGCGCGGGCGCTGCGCAACGGTTTCGTGGAGCGTCACGACCGCGCCGCCCCGGTGGGCTACCCGCAGGTGCATCACCTCACCCGCGAGCTGCGGCAGCGTGCCGCGGCCACCGGCGACGCGGACCGGCTGCACCTGTGGGCGGGCACGGGGTACCGCGCGGCGCGCACCGGGCCCGCGGGCGAGGTCGTGCGCGCCCTCGCCGCCAGCCTGTGACGGGCACCTGGGCGTCGAAGGTCCGGGCCGGCCTCGTGCGGGCTGCGCGCCGGGCCGCGTCGAGGGACGCCGTTCGCTAGGTTGCGGTCATGAGCCTCGCCTGGGACCCGCCCTCGGTGGTCCACGCCGCGGCCGACTGGTCCTGGGCGCCGCCAGACGCCGAGCGCGTCACCACCGACGTCACCCTCACGCGATGGCCCGCGTGGGCGGGCGGGCGCGTCGTGCTGACAGGGCTCGCCTCCACGCGGTCGCCCGACGACGTGCTGTGCGCGGCCGTCGAACGGGCCCGGGCGTGGGGGAGCGACGCCCTCGGCGTCTGGGTGACGGCGGGAAGCACCCCTGACCTGACCGGTGCGCTGCTCGCGCACGGGGCGCGCCTGGAGGACACCGTGGAAGTCCTCGCTCTCCCGCTGGGCGAGCACGCGCACCCTCCCGTCGTGCCGCACTCTGGGGTGGCCCCGGGCGCTCGCGGCGGGTCGGTCGTCGTGCGGCGGGTCGAGGACGTGTCAGGGCTGCGCGACGCCGACGCCGTCGACACCGTGGTGTGGGGCCAGCAGCCTCTGGACGACGACCGTCTCGCCGAGGCCGCCCGCACCCTCGGCGCTGACGGTGCGGAGGCTCGCGTCGTGGCGTACCTCGGTGGCGGGCCGGTCGCCACCGGCGGCGTCACGCTCGCGTCGGCACCGCATCCCGGCCTCGGCTCCGTCGCCCGGTTGTGGGGCGCGGGCACGTTGCCCGGTCACCGGGGGCGTGGCGCCTACCGTGCCGTCCTCGCGGAGCGCCTTCGGATCGCCCAGGGCGCCGGCGCCTCGCTCGCCCTCGTCAAGGGACGCGTGAGTACCTCGGCGCGCATCCTGCGCAGGGCGGGCTTCGACCTGTACGGCGAGGAGAGGTGCTACCGCCTCGCGCTGTGAGGGTCGGGCACCCCAGGGATCGACGGAGGCCCGCACAGGGCCTCAGCAAAGGAGAAGACCGTGACCGGACGTTTCGAAGGGCGCGTCGTGCTCGTCACCGGCGGTGCGCACGGCATCGGCGCCGCCACCGTGCGCCGCCTGCACGCCGAGGGTGCGGCCGTCGTGGTCGCCGATCTCGACGCCGATGCCGCGGCGCGCATCGTGGACGAGCTCGCGTCCCGCTCCTCCGCCGGCCCTTCTGCCAGCACGTCCGCGGGGTCCGTCTCGGCCGTCGTGTGCGACGTCCGCGACCGGACCTCGGTCGACGCCGCCGTCGCGGCCACCCTCGAACGGCACGGCCGCCTCGACGTGCTCGTCGGCGTCGCCGGCGGCGACCACCCCCACCCCACCCTGCTCGACGGCATGGACGACGCCACCTGGGCCGCGGGCGTCGACCTCAACCTCGGTGGCCCCGCACGCTGCGTGCGCGCCGCGGCACCGCACCTGCCCCGAGGCGGCGCGATCGTCCTCGTCGGCTCGGTCAACGGGCTCCAGGCGTTCGGCGGGGAGGACTACTCCGCCGCGAAGGCGGGCCTCGTCTCCCTCGCGCAGAACCTCGCCGTCAGCCTCGGGCGCCGGGGCGTGCGCATCAACGTCGTCGCCCCCGGCACCGTGCGCACCCGGGTCTGGGACGACCGCACGCCCGACAAGTTCGTCCCCCTGTACCCGTTGGGCCGCATCGGAGAGCCCGAGGACGTCGCGGCCGCCGTCGCGTTCCTCGCCTCCGACGACGCCGCCTGGATCACCGGCGTCACCCTGCCCGTCGACGGGGGCATCCTCACCGGCCCCATGACGGCCTTCCAGCAGCTCGACGTCGACTGACGCGAACGCACCGGCGGGCGCGGGGTGCACCCC
>NZ_JBHUWC010000106.1:0-13827 GCF_042670225.1 Isoptericola sp. NPDC057191
CTGACCTTCTTCGTACCCACAGCGACTCGGGGTCGGGGTCAGCGGGGCGGGTCGGGGACGGCGTAGGGGAGGCGGTGCAGCGTGGCGGCGCGGGCCTCGGCCCGCTCCTGCTCCGCGCGCCCGCGCTCCAGCTCACGGTCGCGTCGTTCGTGCAGGACGGCGTGGAGGAAGGCCTCGGCGGGCGTCCCGAGCGGTGGCCCGGGAGCCACCAGCGGCTCGACGCGGCCCGCCAGCTCGTCGGCGAGGCTCGCCCGCGACGCCGGGGCGAGGCGCGGTGCACGGTCGAGGAACTGCCGGGCGGCGAGCGCCAGGCCGTCGGGCAGGCGTCGGATGTCGGCCGTGCGCGCCCACGCCGCGAGCTCGGGCGGCATCCCGAGCGGCACGGACCAGCCGCGCCCGCCGCGCACGCGGATGACGTAGGTGCCGGCCATCAGGTCACCCAGCCGCTTGCCGCGCGAGTTCGACAGCGACGCGATCATCGCGACGCTGCCGACCGTCAGCCACAGCTCGCCGATGCCCACCAGGGCGCGCACGAGCGCGTGCCGGAAGCGCACCGGCCCGCCGTCGTCGCGCACCACACGCAGTCCCGTGACCAGCTTGCCCAGGGACCTGCCGCGCGTCAGCGTCTCGACCGTCACCGGCAGCACGACCATCACCAGGACGGCCACGACCACGCCCGCGACGGCGGCCCACTGCTCGTCGATCTGGACGTCCTGGAGGGCGACCACCACGAGGAGGGCGATCCCGACGACCACGAGCGCCGTGAGGTCGAGCAGCGCCGCGAGCGCGCGGCTGACGAAGGACGCCGGGCGCGCGTCGAGCACCACGCCCTCGCCGATGACGATCCCGTCGTGCATGTGCATCTCCCGCTCGTTCGACCTGTCCCGTGTGGAAGGGTATCGACCGTGGACCTCGACGCCTTCACCGCCGTGCACAGCCCGCAGTGGGACCGGCTGCGGCAGCTCACCCGCAAGCGGCGGCTCGACGGCGCGGAGGCGGACGAGCTCGTGCGCCTCTACCAGGCGGTGGCCACCCACCTGTCCACGGTGCGGTCGGCCGCGCCGGACCCGGTGCTCGTCACCCGGCTGTCCGACCTGCTCAGCCGCGCCCGGGTCCGCGTCGCGGGCACGCACGAGCCGGCGTGGCGGGACGTCGTGCGGTTCGTCGTGGTGACCGTGCCCGCCGCCCTGTACCGGGTGCGGTGGTGGACCCTCGGCGTCGTCGTCGTGTGCCTCGCGCTCGCCCTCGTGGCCGGGTACCGCGTGGCCACCGACCCGGACGCCCTCGCGGCCATGGGCACGCCGGCGGAGCGCGAGGCGTACGTGCACGACGCGTTCGCCTCCTACTACGACCCGGGCGCGTCGTTCGCCGCCATGGTGTGGACCAACAACGCGTGGATCGCCGCGCAGTGCGTGGGCCTCGGCATCACCGGCGTGTGGCCGGCGTTCGTGCTGGTGCAGAACGCCGTGGGCGTCGGTGCCACGGGCGGGATGATGGCCGCCTACGGCGAGCTGGACCTGTTCCTGCAGCTCATCGCGCCGCACGGGCTGCTGGAGCTCACCGCGGTGTTCGTCGCCGGTGCGGCGGGGCTCAAGCTCTTCTGGACGGCGGTGTCGCCCGGGCCACGGCCGCGCAGCGTCGCGCTCGGACAGGAGGGTCGCGCGCTCGTGACCGTCGCCGTCGGGCTGGCGGGGGCGCTCGCGGTGTCGGGGCTGATCGAGGGGTACGTCACCGGCTCCACGCTGCCGTGGTGGCTCAAGATCGCCGTCGGGGCGGTCGCGCTCGCCGCGTTCTGGGTCTACGTGGTCGTGCTGGGGCGCCGCGCCACGGCGGCGGGCCTCACCGGGGACCTCGATGCCGACCGTGCGGGCGAGGTCGTGCCGACCGCCGGCTGACCCCGCGACGACCCGGTCAGAGCCGGCCGGCGGCCTTGAGCGCCAGGTAGGTGTCGGCGAGGCGGGGCGCGAGGTCGTCGGGGAGCGCCTCGACCACCTCCGCGCCGTGCTGCCGCAGCACCGCCGCGACGGCGGCGCGCTCCAGGTCCGCGCGGGCCGCTGCGGCAGCGTCGTACACGGCGGCCGACGACGACCGGTCGGCGCGCAGCCCGGCGGCGTCCGCGTCGGCGACCGCGGCCACGACCACCTGGTGCGTGCCCGACAGCCGGTCGACCACGGGGAGCAGCCCGGTCTCGACGGCCGCCGGGTCCAGCGACGTCAGCAGCACCACCAGGGAGCGCTGGGACACGCGCTGGCGCACCTGGCCGACGAGGCCCGGCCAGTCCGTCTCCAGCAGCGCGGGCTCGACGACGGCGAGCGACTCGGCGAGCGCAGGCAGCAGCCGCGGGCCGGAGGCCCCGGCGACGCGGGCGCGCAGCGCGCGGTCGTAGGCCAGCACCTGGACCCGGTCGCCCGCGCGGTCGGTGAGCGCGGCGAGGAGCAGCGCCGCCTCGATGCTCGCCTCCAGCCTGGTCCCGCCGAGAGCGGGCGCGGGGCCCGGGACCTCGGCTGCTGGCGCGGCGTCGACCGGTGGGGCAGACGTCCCGATGCGTGCCGCAGACGTCCGGCCGGTGTCGAGCACGATCAGCACGCGCCGGTCGCGCTCCGGCCGCCACGTGCGCACGACGACGTCGCCGCGCCGCGCGGTGGCGCGCCAGTCGATCGAGCGCACGTCGTCACCCACCACGTACTCGCGCAGCGAGTCGAACTCCGTCCCCTCGCCGCGGACCTGGACCGCGGCCCGGCCGTCCATCTCGCGCAGGCGCGCCAGGCGGGAGGGCAGGTGGCGGCGGCTCGCGAACTCGGGCAGCACGCGCAGGTGCCCGGGCACGGGGATCGAGGCCTGCCGGGCGGCGACACGCAGCGGCCCGTACGACCGGATCGTCACGGTGCCGGCGGTGCGGTCCCCGCGCCGGGTGGGGTGCAGCGGGGTGCGCACGCGCCCGGACTCTCCGGCCGGGAGGTCGACCTCGTGTCTCGCCGAGCGCGCCTCCAGGGGCTCGCCCGCGGCGGCGCCCTCGGTCCGCACGACGGCGTCGGGGACGAGCGACGGCGGCCACGCGTCCCGGACCAGGGCGCGCAGGCGGCGCCGGCTCGTGTTGGTGAGGACGAGCTCGGAGCGGGTGGTGACGCCGAGCCGTACCGACCGCGGCACCCGGCGCTGGATCGCGACGGCGCGCGGCGAGGCGGCGAGCGCGACGTCGGCGGCGCACACCGCCACCACGACCAGCGTCCACACCACGACCGTCCCCGGCACGGGGAACAGGACCACCGGGACCACCCCGAGCGCCGCCAGGACGACGGCGCGCCACGTCAACGCCATGTCGGCTCGCCGCTCAGCGGGGGACGGGAACGGTCGCGAGCACGCTGGTGAGCACGCTCTCGGCGGTGACCCCTTCGAGCTCCGCCTCGGGCCGGAGCTGGACGCGGTGGCGCAGCGTCGGGTGCGCGAGCGCCTTGACGTCGTCGGGGGTGACGTACGAGCGCCCCGAGAGCCAGGCCCAGGCGCGGGACGTCGCGAGCAGCGCCGTGGCGCCGCGCGGCGACACCCCGAGCGACAGGGAGGGGGAGCGGCGGGTGGCTCGGCACAGGTCGACGGCGTAGCCGAGCACCTCGGGTGCGACCTGGACCTGGCGCACCTCGGCCCGGGCGGCGGCGAGCTCTGCGGACCCGGCGACGGGCCGGACGCCGGCCGCGTGCAGGTCCCGCGGGTCGAAGCCGGCGGCGTGCCGGGCGAGGACCTCGATCTCCTGCTCCCGCTCGGGCACCGGGAGCACCACCTTGAGCAGGAAGCGGTCCAGCTGGGCTTCCGGCAGCGGGTAGGTGCCCTCCTGCTCGACCGGGTTCTGGGTCGCGATCACGAGGAACGGGTCGGGCAGCGGCCGGGGCGTGCCGTCCACGGAGACCTGGCGCTCCTCCATCGCCTCCAGCAGCGACGCCTGCGTCTTCGGGGGCGTGCGGTTGATCTCGTCCGCGAGCAGCAGGTTCGTGAAGACCGGGCCCTCGCGGAACGAGAACTGGGCGGTGCGAGCGTCGTACACCAGGGAGCCGGTGACGTCCCCGGGCATGAGGTCGGGGGTGAACTGGACACGCTTGGTGGACAGGTCCAGGGACTGCCCGAGCGCGCGCACCAGCAGCGTCTTCGCGACCCCGGGCACGCCCTCGAGCAGCACGTGGCCCGTGCACAGCAGGGCGATGAGCAGGCTCGTCACCGCGGAGTCCTGACCCACCACGGC
Organism: Isoptericola sp. NPDC057191; assembly: GCF_042670225.1. NCBI lineage: Bacteria > Bacillati > Actinomycetota > Actinomycetes > Micrococcales > Promicromonosporaceae > Isoptericola > Isoptericola sp. NPDC057191. Next base: position 4,232 of record NZ_JBHUWC010000106.1, read on the forward strand.
CTTGCCCACCTCGGTGCGGACCCCCGCGAGCGCGGAGCGCAGCTCCACGGACGGCGCCAACGGAGCGGCAGGCGGAGCGGCAGGCGGGGCGGCCGGCGGGTCAGCCGCCGGGGTCTCGGCAGGCGCCGGGGACGGAGCCGGTGCAGGCGGGGCGACGGGTGCAGGTGTCGCGGTCGGCGGGACCGGGGCGGCCTGCGGGTTCTCGTCGGGGGTCGTCACGATCGGTGGACCTCGCTCTCCAGGGTGTCGAGCCGGCGCGCGAGCTCCGCCAGCGCGTCGTCGTCGGGGGGTGGGGGACCGTACAGCAGGTCGGCCACGTCGTGGGCGGACCGCCCGGTGGCGCGGGAGACGGCGTCGGTGAGGGACGTCGGGTCGGCGGACCGGGGGACACCCAGGCGGCGCGCGACGACGTCGGCGGTCGAGGCACGCAGGCCCGCGGCCGCGTGCCCGCGGGACCGCGCGCGCCGGTAGAGGCGGCCGCGGCCGCGCGTGGTCTCGGTGGCGCGCACGACGACGGGAAGCTCCTCGGCGACCAGCGGGCCGAGCCGCCGCGCGCGCCACACGCCGGCGACGACCACGACGAGCAGCGCCCACAGGCCGACGACGCCGGCCCAGGGCGGCAGCACGGACCCGGCGGACGGGGACGTGTCGCCGCTCGCGCTGGTGTCAAGCGGGTCGGGGACGAGCCACACCAGCTTCTCGTGCGCGCCGAGCAGTCCCAGCGCGAGGGCCGCGTTCCCGTCCTCGAGGACCGTGTCGTTGCGGACGAACGACGGGTCGTCGACGGCCGTGACGGTCCGGGTCCCGCCCGGCGTCGGGCGCTCGACCTGTGCGAGCGCGGCGCGGTCGTCGACGACCCAGCAGAGGGTGACGTCCCGCGTCGCGGTCGGGTCGGCCGCGAGCCCCGAGACGAGCTGCAGCGCGCCCGCTCGCTGGGCGACCGGGAGGTCGCACCCGGGCGCGAACGGGTAGCCCGAGGTGGCGGGGGCCTGCACGCGTCCCACGTCGCCGTCGGTGGCGGCGCCCACGAGGGTGTCATCGGCGCCGAGCAGCACGAGGTCGGCCTCCACCCCGGCGAGGGCGTGGGCCTGCTCGGGCAGCAGCAACGACGGCGTCACGAGGAGGGTGGTGCCCGGCCCGGCGGCCGACACGGCATCGGCGACGTGCGTGACGTGCTGGACGTCGACCCCCTGGTCCCCGAGCACCTGCGCCACCGCGCGCGCGCCGCCGGGGCCGGGGTTGTCGGGGGAGTACGGGGTGCTCGAGGTGACGGGCCTGGTGACCGCGAGCACCGCGACCACGAGGAGGAGCACGCCGATCACCAGCACCGCCCAGCGCGCGCGTCGCCAGCGGCGGGCCGCACGGCTCCGGGCGGTCGTGCCGTCGCCCCTGACGACGGCCGGCGTGGTCGCGTCGGGGGTCTCGCGGGCGGCGTCCGCCGTCCCCGGTGCGGGCAGGTCCGTGCCGACGGTCATGGTGCGGGCACCCCGCTCGTCGGCACGGCGAGCGGCGCGGGCCGCAGGTCGCCCACGCGTGCGTCGAGGTCGCGCAGGCGCCGGTCGTCCTCCGGGCCGGCCGGCAGGGTGCCGTAGCAGACGTCGTCGAAGAGGCCGGCCGCGCGGTGCAGCTCCTCGGCCACCTCGGGCAGCCGGGACCCGGCGTCGTGCGAGGCCTCCTGCGCGGTGCGGCCCGGGCGTTCGTCGATCACGACGCGCTCCTCGAGCGATCGCACCAGGGCGCGGAAGCGGTCCAGCACGGCTGCCGACCAGTCCCCGCGTGCGGCGGCCGCGTCCGCGTCGGCGCGCAGCTGGGCGGCGGTCCGGCCGTCGTCGTCGAGCACGACGGCGGAGCGCCGCCCCCGTCGCGTCAGGCGGACGGGTCCGGCCACCCACCAGGCGATCGCCGCGACGAGGACGACGACCACGACGACGACGAACGCGAGCGGGAACCGGCCCGTCCCGAGCGTCAGCCCGTCGAAGAGGTCGCTGAACCAGCGCAGCAGGCGTTCGAGGAGCGACGGCGAGGTCGAGTACTCGGAGCGCGACAGCTCTTCCAGGAGCCAGCGGTGCGCCGTCTCGCGGTCGGGGTCGACGGGCACGCCGACGGGCAGGTGGCCCGCGGCGACGGCCCCGGGCAGCACCGCCGACGCGCCGGTCACGCGAGCATGCCGGGCGGCGGCCCCGGCGGGGTGCCGGGGCGCCCGCCGTCGGGGGCCTGCGCCGCGGCGGCGAGCTGCACGTCCAGGCCCTCACGGCGCATGCGCACGTCGATGTACAGCAGCGCGACCACCGACGCCGTGAAGATCGTGGTGATGGCCGTGCTGATGATGATCGACAGGATGCTGGCCACGACCGTCGACGCGCCCATGACCTGGGTGCTCTCGCTCGTCCCGCCGATGGCGGCGGCGATGGCCGTGATGGGGTAGGTGATGAGGTTCGCGGCGATGCTGATGATGATCGACGCGAGCAGGTAGATGCCGAACAGGCGCCAGAACGACCCGCGGGTCAGGCGCCACGCGCGACCGATCGTGGAGCCCAGGCCGCGCCCTTCGAGCGCGAGCGCGGGGGCGACGAGACCGACCCGCACCCCGAGCCACACGAACGCCGCCACGAGCGCGAGGGCGAGCAGCGCGACGAGCCCGACGGTGCCGCCGACCGAGGAGTCGCCGAGGGCTGCCACGACGACGGCGATCACGACGACCCACGCACCCGCCAGCACGAGCGACGCGAGCGTGCGCAGCAGGGCCCAGCCGATCAGCACCCCGACGCGACCCCGCAGGCGGGTCCACACCTGACCGAGGGACTGCTTGCGCCCGATCACCGACTGGCTCACGGACACCGTGAGGATGCCCTCGACCACCGGCTGCGCGAGGAGGATCGTCAGCCCGGTGCCGAGCCCCGTCGCCACGACCTGCGCGTACACGCTGTCCAGGCCCATCTCGGCGAGCTCGGGGTCGGTCTCCGCGAGGGACGAGAACGAGGAGGACAGGGAGGGCACGATGAGCTGCGCGACGAGCACGCCGAGCACCGTGGCGACCAGCAGCACGAGCGTCGCCGCGCCGAGCATCACCTTGGGGTTGTGCCGGATCGCCGAGAAGGCGCCGTCGTAGATCTCGCCGAGCGTCAGCGGCCGCAGCGGCACGATCCCCGGCTTCAGGGCCGCGGCGCCGTACGGGCCGGGCGCGCCGCCGGGCGGTCGGCCGTACTGCGGTCCGTACCCGCCCTGCCCGTACTGCCCGTACTGGGGTCCGCCCTGCCCCTGCGGGGGCACGGGGGGATGCGGCGCGCGCTGGCCGTACCGCGGGGGCTCGGAGGCCTCGCCCCAGCCGGACGGCGGCGGGGGCTGGTCGGGCGTGGTCATCGCGGCCTCCCGGGCTGCAGGGCGGTCGGGTCGTCGACCGGCGGTGTCGACGGACGGGTGGGTGGTGCAGGACGTGCGGCCGGGCGTGACGCCGGTCGCACCGACCCTAGTACGCGGGGCGGGGCTCGCTCACGCGGCTCTCCACAGGAAGTCGCGCCGGACCTGGCATCATGGGCCCATGAAGTCCCGTGTCCTGGTGGTCGACGACGACACTGCGCTGTCGGAGATGATCGGCATCGTCCTGAAGTCCGAGGGCTTCGAGCCCACGTTCTGTGCCGACGGCGACGGCGCGCTCGTCGCGTTCCGCGACGAGCAGCCCGACCTCGTGCTCCTCGATCTCATGCTGCCCGGCAAGGACGGGATCGAGGTCGCTCGCGAGATCCGTGCCGAGTCGGGCGTGCCGATCATCATGCTGACCGCGAAGACAGACACGGTCGACATCGTCCTCGGCCTCGAGTCCGGCGCGGACGACTACGTGACCAAGCCCTTCAAGCCGAAGGAGCTCGTCGCACGCATCCGGGCGCGGCTGCGCCGCACGGACGAGCCCGGCCCGGAGCGCCTGCGCGTCGGTGACGTCGAGATCGACGTCACCGGGCACAACGTGGTGCGCGACGGCGAGCGCATCAGCCTCACCCCGCTCGAGTTCGACCTGCTCGTCGCCCTGGCCCGCAAGCCCTGGCAGGTCTTCACGCGCGAGGTGCTGCTGGAGAAGGTCTGGGGCTACCGGCACAGCGCCGACACGCGCCTGGTCAACGTGCACGTGCAGCGTCTGCGCTCGAAGGTCGAGCGCGACCCGGAGAACCCGACGGTCGTGCTGACCGTGCGGGGCGTGGGCTACAAGGCCGGTGCCCCGCGCTGAGCCCGCCGTGCGCCGCGTCCGCCGGACGTGGCGGCGGTGGCGCGCGTGGACCGTCTCGCGGACGCGGTACGTGGTCCGCCGCTGGCGGTCGTCGCTCCAGCTGCGGGTGGTGACGTCCGGCCTCGCGCTGGGCGTCGTGGCCGTCGCCCTGCTCGGCCTCTACCTGTCGGTCTCGATCCGCGACGGGCTCTTCGAGCAGCGCGTCGACCGCATCGAGCGCGAGAACGCCTCGATGACCGAGCAGGTGCGCACGTCCTTCTCGAACTCGCCGGCGACGTCGACCTCCGACCTGCAGCTCCTGCTGGCGCAGATGGTGCGGACCCTCGACGCGAGCGCCTCCAGCGCGCAGGACTTCCTCTTCCTCAACGCGCCGGACCAGTCCCAGCGGCTGGCCGACACGGGGACGCAGCCGGGCCTCAAGTCGATCATCAGCGAGAGCCTGCGCACCGCGACGCGTGCCACCGACGGCCAGGTGCTGCAGTCCGTGCAGATCCCCGGCGAGTACACGGACTCCGAGACGCCCGAGCCCGGTGTCGTCGTCGGGTCCACCGTCGAGGTCCCGTCCATCGGCACCTACGAGCTTTACGCCGTCTACTCGCTGCAGGCCGAGCAGGAGACCCTCTCGTTCGTGCAACGCACCCTCGGGGTCGGAGCCCTCGCGATCCTCGCGCTCCTCGGGGTCCTGACGTGGGTGGTGACGCGACAGACCGTCGCGCCGGTGCGGCGCGCGGCCACGGTCGCGTCCCGGCTGGCCGACGGCCATCTCGACGAGCGGCTCCCCGACGCCAAGGGCCAGGACGAGATGGCGACGCTCACCTGCACGTTCAACGAGATGGCCGCGAACCTCGAGGACCAGATCGCGCGGATGGAGGAGCTGTCGGCCGCGCAGCGTCGCTTCGTGTCGGACGTCTCGCACGAGCTGCGCACCCCGCTGACCACGATCCGGATGGCGGGCGAGGTCATCCACGCGTCGCGCGACGACCTGGACCCGGCCGCCCGTCGCTCGGCCGAGCTGCTGTACGCGCAGCTGGACCGCTTCGAGGTGCTGCTGACCGACCTGCTGGAGATCAGCCGCTTCGACGCGGGCGCGGCGGTGCTGGACGTCGAGCAGCGCGACCTGCGCGACATCGTCACCTCGGTCGCGGACGCGTCGATGCCGCTCGCGGAGACCAAGCACGTCTTCCTGTCGGTGACGCTCCCCGACGAGCCGGCGACCGCCGACGTGGACCCGCGTCGCGTGGAGCGCATCGTGCGCAACCTGGTCGTGAACGCCGTCGAGCACGCCGAGGGCAAGCCCGTCGAGGTCACGGTGGGCTTCGACCACGCCGCGGTCGCGGTGGTGGTGCGCGACCACGGGGTAGGCCTGTCGCACGACGAGATCGAACGGGTCTTCCACCGCTTCTGGCGCGCCGACCCCGCCCGCGCGCGCACCACCGGCGGGACCGGCCTCGGCCTCGCGATCTCGCTCGAGGACGCCCGGCTGCACGCGGGCTGGCTCGAGGCGTGGGGGCGGCCCGGCGAGGGGGCGAGCTTCCGTCTCACGCTGCCGCGCCGTGCGGGGATCCGCCTGGAGCGCTCGCCGCTGCCGCTGGAGGGCCCCTCGAAGGGCGTGTCGGCGCCGCCCACCGGCCAGCTGCCGGTGGTGAACCCGCCCACCGGCCCCACGCCCACCGCCATCCCCGAGCTCGGGGTGGTCGACGTCGACGGCGTGGACATCGTCCACGCGCCCGTCCCGCAGCTCCGGCCGGACGACGAGGAGGACCGATGACGACCGCAGGAACCGCCCGTCGCCGCTCGCGCGCGGCCGCCAGCCTGGTCGCGGCCATCGTCGTGCTCGTCGTGACGGTCGCGTGCGCGCGCATCCCGACCGACGGACCGGTGCGCGACGGCGACACCCAGCTGGAGAACCTCAGCGAGATCGGCTACATCCCCGCCGGGCCGACGGCCGGGTCCAGCCCCGACCAGATCGTGCAGGGCTTCCTCGGCGTCGCCCAGCTCGGCCCGACGTCGAGCACGTCCTTCGCGGTCGCGCAGGAGTACCTCACCGACCCGGCGTGGGAGGGGTGGGACCGGTACGCGCGGGTGCTCGTGCTGGCGGAGGACCCGCAGCTGGAGCCTGTGGACGTGCCCGAGGACGCCACGGAGGCGACCGTCACCGCGTCCGTGCAGGTGGTCGCGACCCTCGACGACCGTGGCATGTACACCGAGGAGTCGAAGCCGTACACGTACGACGTGGACTTCGGGCTCACCCGGGCAGCAGGGGGCGAGTGGCGCATCTCCCAGCTCGAGGACGGCCTGATGCTGCCGTCGGCGTTCTTCAGCCAGGCGTTCCACCCCACGACGCTCTACTTCCCGACCCCCGACCTCACGTGGTGGGTGCCGGACGTGCGCTGGTTCCCGCGGCAGACGTGGCGCACCGACGCGACCAGCGAGATCCTGGCCGGCCCGCCCGAGTGGCTCCAGGACTCCACGACGACCGTCATCCCCGAGGGCACCGCCCTCGCGATCGACGCGGTGACGGTGACCGACGACGGCACCATCGAGGTCAGCCTCACCTCCACCATCGCGCAGGCCAGCGCCGAGGACCGCTCGCTCGCCGTCGCGCAGCTGCAGGCCACGCTCGCCGAGGGGGACGGGCGCACCGTCGCCCTGTCGGAGGGCAACACCCCCCTCACCACGACCGGCACCACCACGCTGTCCATGCCGCGGACGAACGGGGACGCGCTCGCCGTCACCGACGGCCACCTGGCACGCGTCGTCGGACGTGAGCTGACCGGGCTCACGCAGCCGGTCTCGCTCGCCGGCGTCACCCCCACGGCGCTCGCGATGGGCTCGGACGACGATCCCGTCGTGGTGCGCGACGACGCCCAGGGCATCGTCCGCATGTCCGGCGACGGCGCCCCGTCCGTCCTCATCCCCGGCGGCGGCCTGGTCCCCCCGTCGGTCGACCGGTTCGACGCGGTGTGGAGCGCGCGAGGTTCCCGGATCACGATCGCGCTCGCCTCGGGTGCCGTGCGCACGCTGGACGTGGACTGGCTCTCGTCGCGCACCGTGGAGTCGGTGCGGGTGTCCCCCGAGGGCGCACGGGTGGCCGTCGTGAGCTCCGGGCCCAGCGGGCGCCTCGTGCACGTCGCGGGCGTGGTGCGCGACGCCGACAACGTCCCGACCGGGCTCTCGGCGCCCGTGCAGGTGGGTGCCTCGGTCCGGCAGGTCACGCAGGCCGTCTGGCAGGACGAGGCGACCCTCGCGCTCGTCGGCCGGGAGTCGGACGGCGACGGCGCGGTGTTCCAGGCCGGCGTGGGCGGGCTGTCCGGGCAGGGCGGCCTGTCGCGGGCGCTCGCCGGGGTCACCGACCCGCGCTGGGTGACCGCGTCCGTGGGCACCGGTGCGGTGCTCGCCATCGACGGGGACGGCACGCTCTACTCGCGCCAGACCTCCGCGCTCTGGTCGATGGTGTCCGACGACGTCGACCTGGTGGCCTACCCCGGCTGACAGGACGGTGCTGCGGCGCGGGCGGCGTGGACGCTGCCCCCAGGTCGGCGTCGTCCCCAGACGGGCGACGGGTCGTGTCCCCCGGGTGCCCGCACCACGGACGCTGGAGGCATGAGCCCGCCGTCCGCCGCCCTGTCGCAGCTTCCTCGTCCCCGCGCGGACGCCGTCGTCCCCGCGTGGCTGCGCGAGCTGGCCCGGCTGGTCGTCCCGGTGTCGTGCCCCGGCTGCGGCACCCTCGACGTCCCCTGGTGCGCGGCCTGCGGGACGCTGCTGGACGGCACGCCCGAGCGGGCAGAGGCGTCCGCGCCGCGCCTCGACCGCCTGGACGGGGTGTCCCCGCTGCCGGTCTGGGCGCTCGCCGCGTACGCCGGCCCGGTGCGGGAGCTCGTGGTCGCGTGGAAGGACCGCGACCGCACGGACCTCGACCGGCTGCTCGCCCCGCGCGTCCGAGCCGCGGCCCGTGGGGTCGCCGCCCAGGTCGCCGCCGCTGCCGGCGGCGGCCCCGTGCTCGTGGTCGGCGCCCCGTCCGCACCGGCCTCCCGGCGGGCGCGCGGGCGCGACCACGTCCAGGTCCTCGCCCGGGCGGCGGCAGCCGGCCTGCACGACGCCGGGACGCCGGCGGTCGCCGTGCCGGCGCTGCGCCGTCGCGGCCGAGGGCGCGACCAGGTGGGCCTCGGCGCGCGCGCCCGGGCGCGGAACCTCCACGGCATGCTGACCGTGCGCCGCGCCGTGCTCGAGCGGTACGGCGGGAGCCCGGCACCGGTCCTCCTCGTCGACGACGTCCTCACCACCGGCTCCACCCTGGCGGCCGCGGAGCGGGCGCTCGAGAGCGTCGGCGCGGCGGTGGTCGCCGCCCTGGTCGTGGCCGCGACACCGCCGCCCGGGTCCGTCGCGGGACCGGCCCGGGGTCTCCCCGCGCCCCCGGTATACCTCGTGGGCGGGAGGGGTTAGCCTGAGGGTCCCACGCGGGTGAACAGCCCCGAGACCTCGGTCCGGGACGTTTTTCCGTGCGACCCACGAGCGGTCCGGACCGAGCGTCCGGCGACCCGGGAGGTGGTGCCGAACACGGCGCCCCACGGGGTGCCCAGACCGGAATTCGGGGCCGCTCGCGAGGTGGCCTCACGACGAAGTGGAGCAACACGATGGAGATCGTCGTCGTCGGCAGGCACACGGAGGTGGCGGACAGGTTCCGCCGTCACGTGGAGGACAAGCTGAACAAGGTGACCCAGCTCGCACCGGCTGCACGCCGGGTGGACGTGGAGGTGACCCGGGAGAACAACCCGAGGCTCTCCGAGGTCCGCGAGCGCGTGGAGCTGACCGTGCGCGACAAGGGTCCCGTGATCCGCGCGGAAGCCGCAGCGGACGACCGGTTCGGCGCCCTCGACATCGCGTTGGACAAGCTGACGGAGAGGTTGCGCCGCGCGCGCGACCGCCGCAAGGACCACCGCCGCCGTGCCAACGACGTCCTCCCGGCCGTCGACGTCCGCAGCTACGACCAGGTCGCGGCGACCGAGACGGTCGCGCCCACGCCGGCGCCCGTCGCTCTGGCCGAGCCCGGCGACGCCATCGAGCAGCAGCTCGGCGACTCGCCGGTCGTCATCCGGCGCAAGCTGCACCACGCCGAGCCCATGACTGTGGACGACGCGGTCTACCAGATGGAGATGGTGGGGCACGACTTCTTCCTCTTCATCGACAAGGAGACCGCCCGCCCCTCGGCCGTCTACCGGCGTCGGGGCTGGACCTACGGCGTCATCGAGCTCGACTCCAAGGTCGGCGGGGTGGAACCGGTCACCGAGCTGACGTGACGCCCTAGCCGGATCTCGGTGTGGTCCGGAGCCGGTCGAGGCCTTCGTCGCGCGGACGGATACGTCCCCCCGACGAACGC
>NZ_JBHUWC010000107.1:0-13818 GCF_042670225.1 Isoptericola sp. NPDC057191
GGGCATGGGGTTTCCGCGCCGCCGGGGCCGCCAGGGCCCGGAGCTCGGCAAAACGCCCCCCCGCTTTGCGCCACCCGGGGGGGGGCCCCCCCCCCGGGGGGGGGGCGGCGGCCACCGTCGTTCACCAGATGCGGACCCGGTCCTCCGGGGCGAGCCAGAGGGCGTCGTCGGGCCCCACGCCGTAGGTGGCGTGGAACTCGTCGACGTTGCGCACGACGCCGTTGCAGCGGAACTCGTTCGGTGAGTGCGGGTCGGTGGCGAGGCGCCGGACCATCTCCTCGTCGCGGCCCTTGGACTGCCACACCTGGGCCCAGCCCAGGAAGACCCGCTCGAGGCCGGTCAGGCCGTCGACGACGGGCGCCTGGTCGAGCGACGTCCCGAGCGCGATGCGGTACGCCTTGATGGCGATGGACAGACCGCCGAGGTCTCCGATGTTCTCGCCGATCGTGAGCGCGCCGTTGACGTGCGGGCCGTCCTCGGGCAGCTGCTCGGGCCGGAACGCGTCGTACTGCGCGATGAGCGCGGAGGTCCGCTTCTCGAACTCGGTGCGGTCGGTCTCGGTCCACCAGTCCTCGAGGCGACCGTCACCGTCGTACTTCGAACCCTGGTCGTCGAAGCCGTGCCCGATCTCGTGCCCGATGACGCCGCCGATGCCGCCGTAGTTCACGGCGTCGTCGGCGTCCGGGTCGAAGAACGGCGGCTGCAGGATCGCGGCGGGGAAGACGATCTCGTTCATGCCGGGGTTGTAGTAGGCGTTGACCGTCTGCGGGGTCATGAACCACTCGTCGCGGTCGATCGGGCGGCCGATCTTGCCGAGCTCGTGGTCCTGCTCGAACGCGTGGGCGCGCCGGACGTTGCCGACCAGGTCGGCGGCGTCCACCTCGAGGGCGGCGTAGTCCCGCCACTTCACGGGGTAGCCGACCTTGGGGGTGAACCGCTCGAGCTTGGCGAGCGCCTTGACCTTGGTCTCCGGGGTCATCCAGTCGAGCTGCTCGATGGACTCGCGGTACGCGGCCACGAGGTTCGCGACCAGCGTGTCCATGCGCTCCTTGTGCTCCGGCGGGAAGTGCCGCTGCACGTACTGCTCGCCGACCGCCTCGCCGAGCGCCCGCTCGACCAGCGCGACGCCACGCTTCCAGCGGTCGCGGACCTCCTGCGCGCCGGAGAGGGTGCGGCCGTAGAAGTCGAAGTTGGCCTCGACGGTGTCTTCGTCGAGGTAGGCCGCGCGAGCGGTGAGCAGGTGGTAGGCGGCCCACAGCTTCCAGTCCGCGAGGGGCTCGGAGCGCCACAGCTCGGCGAACCCGGTGGCGAACGACGGCTCGCGCACGACGAGCGCGTCCAGCGACCCGGCGGGCGCGCCGAGGGCAGCGGCCCAGGCGCGCCAGTCGAAGCCGGGCGCCTGCTCGACGAGGTCGGCGAGCGTCATCGGGTTGTAGGTGAGGTCGGCGTCGCGGTCGCGCACGACGTCCCAGTGGTGGGCGGCGAGCTTGGTCTCGAGGGCGAGCACGCGGGCCGCGGCGTCCTCGGGGTCGGCGGACCACGCCGAGCTCGCCGTGACGCCCGCGACGCGGAGCATGCGCGCCAGGTGGGGCAGGTACTTCTCCCGGACGGGGGCGTACTGGTCCTCGCGGTAGTACGCCTCGTCCGGGAGGCCGAGACCGCCCTGCACGAGGTACGTCACGTAGGTCTCGGGGTCCTTCGCGTCGTTGTCGACGTAGAACGCCACGGCGCCGCCGCCGCCCGTGCGCTGGAGCGCCCCGAGCACGTCGACCAGCTCCGCGGGCGAGGTGGCGTCCACGATCTGCGCCAGCTCCGGCGCGACGGGCGCCGTGCCGAGCTGCTGCACGCGGTCGGTGTCGAGGAAGCTCGCGTACAGCGCGCCGATCTTCGCCGGCGTGGACGCGGGGTCGAGGTCCTCGGTGGCCGCGAGGTCGGTGATGATGGCACGGACCCGCTCCTCCGAGAGGTCGTGCAGCGCCCGGAACGCGCCGTCCATGGCGCGGTCGGCGGGAATCTCGTGCTGGGCGAGCCACCGCCCGTTCACGTGGCGGTAGAGGTCGTCCTGCGGGCGGACGTCCTCGTCGAGGGCGGACAGGTCGATACCGGACCGCAGCCCGGTGGCGTCGGCAGTCATGGCGTCACCCTACGGCGCGGCACCGACCTGGTGTGGGGGAGAATGTGTCCATGCGTCTGCACATCGCCGCCGATCACGCCGGCTACGAGCTCAAGACCCACCTCGTCGACCACCTGCGCGCCGCCGGGCACGACGTCGTCGACCACGGGGCGCACGAGTACGACCCGCTGGACGACTACCCCGCGTTCTGCATCGCCGCGGGCGAGGCCGTCGTGGCGGAGCCGGGCTCGCTCGGCATCGTCATCGGAGGCTCGGGCAACGGCGAGCAGATCGCCGCGAACAAGGTCGCCGGGGTGCGCGCGGTGCTCGCCTGGTCGCTGGAGACCGCCCGCCTGGGCCGTCAGCACAACGACGCCAACGTCATCGCCGTCGGCGGCCGGATGCACTCGCGCGAGGAGGCCACGTCGTTCGTCGAGGCGTTCGTCGCCGAGCCGTTCAGCGGCGACGCCCGCCACCAGCGCCGCATCGACAAGCTGGCCGCGTACGAGGCGTCGCACGACGTCTCCACGATCTCCTGACGTGCCCGAGGGGCACACCGTCCACCGCCTCGCGCGGGCCCTGGACGCGCTCTTCGGCGGTCAGGCGCTGACCGTGTCGAGCCCCCAGGGCCGCTTCGCGGGAGGGGCCGCGCTGCTCGACGGCCGCCGCCTGGCGAGCGCCGAGGCGTGGGGCAAGCAGCTGTTCTGCAGCTTCGTGCCCGACCTGCCGGGCGGCCGCGGCGAGGAGCGCTGGCTCCGCGTGCACCTGGGTCTCTACGGGGCCTGGACGTTCGCCGGGGACGGCAGCGCCGAGGTCGTGCACGCGATCGGGGCGCCGCGACGGCGCATCGGGGAGCGGGAGACGATGCCGGCTCCCGCCCCTGACAGTGTGCCGGGCGTGGCCGGCGCGGACGACCGGGTCAGCGACGACGGAGCGTGGGCCCCGCCCGCCCCGCGGGGCGCGGTCCGGCTCCGCCTGCTCGGGACGCACGCCGTCGCGGACCTCACCGGCCCGACGGCGTGCGAGGTGCTCACCGGGACCGAGAAGGCGGCGGTCGAGGCGCGCCTCGGTCCCGACCCGATCCGGGCGGACGGGGGTCGTGGGTCGCTCGACGAGGCCCGGGCGGCCTTCGTCGCGCGGGTGCGGCGCTCGCGGGTGACGGTCGGCCAGCAGCTCATGGACCAGGCGGTGATCGCCGGCGTGGGGAACATCTACCGCGCGGAGGTCCTGTTCCGTGCCGGGGTCGACCCCTGGCGACCCGGCCGCGACGTGCCCGCGGCCGTGCTCGGGTCGATCTGGGACGACCTGGTCGTCCTCATGCGGGACGGCGCCGACCACGGGGCCATCGTCACCACCCGTCCCGCCGACCGCGTGCCGGACGGCGGCGGCGGTCGGGTCACGCGCCAGAACACGGACGGTGACGACGGCGCCGTGCCCCGGGACGCGTCGTTCTACGTCTACCACCGCGACACGCTGCCGTGCCGGGTCTGCGGGTCGCCCGTGCTCACCAAGGAGCTCGCCGGGCGCAACCTCTTCTGGTGCGGGGTCTGTCAGGGCTGATCTCGCAAGAGCCCGGACAGGTGGCGGCCCGGGGCCTCGCCCCACTCCGACCACTCGGCGTCGGTGGCTTCCGCGAGCGCGCCGCACCACGCCCACGACCGGTTGACGGCGTGCACCGTGCCCGCGGCGCGCCGCAGGGCGGCCCACCCGCGGTGCGGGTCGTCGTCGACCGGCGGGAGCCCGCGGACGGCGAGCCAGTGCGCCCACTGCTCCCGGTACGCAGCCTCGACGGGCGCCCACGCCACGCCGCCGCTCCGGGCGACCGCCGACGACACCTCGAGCACCTCGAGCGGGTGCGCCCACTGCGCGTCGCCGAGGTCGAACACCCGCAGCTGCCCGTCCACCTCGAAGACGTTGCCCGGGTGCAGGTCGCCGTGCTGCAGGGTTGCCGGCAGCGGGCTCGCCGCGAGGACGGCGGCCGCGTCGACGACGGCAGGGCGCGCGCGGTCCAGCGCGGCGGCGGTGGCCTCGTCGAGGTGCGCAGGGTGCGCGGACGGCAGCGTGCGCAGGCGGTCCAGGACGACGTCGAAGCGGCCCGGCACGGTCGCGGGGGAGCAGTCGGGCAGGCCGGTCGTCCGGAGCTCCGGGCCGCGCCCGGCGACGTCCTGCTGGAGGTGTGCGAAGCCGGTCAGCACGGCCGACCAGTCGGCAGCGGTCGGCTCCCGGCGTTCGCGCAGGGTCGCCCCGCGGTCGGCCGTGAGCAACCAGCCGCGCGTGGTCTCGACGGCGAGGGGGACGTCGACCTGGTCGGGCGCGATCTCGGCCAGCAGCCGCTGCAGCGCGGGCTCGTGCGAAGCGGCTCGGCAGCCGCCCTTGAACCAGACGCGGCCGCCGTCGGTGTCGAGCACGAGCAGCGTGGACCAGGGGCGCACGCGCGTCTGGCGCGCAGGGCCGTCGGGGCGAAGCCCCCGGGAGTCGAGCGCGTCATGGACCCACGCGGTGACCTCTGCCCGCCACGCCTCGGAGGTCACCGTGCGTGTGAACGCGCCGGCGTCGGTGACCACGCCGTCCGCCGTCAGAAGACCCAGCCGCACGCGGGCGCGAGCGGCCAGCCGAACGCGGCGCTCGTGCGCGCGAGCGCGCCCAGGGAGCGCTCGACGACCAGCCCCGCGCCCGCGAGCGCAGCGAGCGACCCGCCGCCGAGGTAGGCGGCGCCGAGCTCCCGGACGTCGAGCTCCAGGTCGGGCGCGGCGTCCGTGCGCTCGCACGAGGCCTCCTCGAAGGCGCCGGCCCGCAGGTGCCACGCCCCCGCGTTGTCGGGCAGCCGGGCGTCGGTGATGCCGAGGACCACGTCGACGTCGGCCTGGTAGCGGCGTCCGGCGAGGGCCGTGGGCACGTCGACGACACGGACCCACACGTTGTCCGCGACGCGGGGTGCGGCGGAGCGCGGGTCGACGAGCAGGGCCGTGATCGGGTCGTCGACGGGCAGCAGGAAGGGCTCGGTGGTGCTCATGAGGTCGAGGTCCAGCAGCACGCCCCACAGGGCGCGGGCCGCGGCCGCGTCGAGCGCGACCACCTCGCCCGCGTGCACGGTGCCGCGCGGCCCGGTGACCTGCCAGTCGAGGGTGCGGCGGAACGTCGCGTACCCGCGCGGCTCGCCGTCGCGCTCGACGACGACGATCCGCAACGACTCGCGTCCGGCCGACCGGAAGGACTTCGGGTCCGACCAGTAGCTGTCCCACTGGGCGTCGGTCTCCCGGGTCGCCCAGCCAGGACGGTTGATCCCCGTGGCCGTCGGCAGGCCGGGGGAGCGGTGCAGCCGCGCGACGAGCTCGCCGTGTCGCGCGCGGTCGGCGTGCTCCACGCGGACGGTGTGCTCCGCGGCGCCGGGGACGTCGCGCAGGGCGGCGCCGCGCGGGACGGCGACGC
This sequence comes from Isoptericola sp. NPDC057191, assembly GCF_042670225.1. Lineage (NCBI taxonomy): Bacteria > Bacillati > Actinomycetota > Actinomycetes > Micrococcales > Promicromonosporaceae > Isoptericola > Isoptericola sp. NPDC057191. The sequence continues at coordinate 5,543 of NZ_JBHUWC010000107.1, forward strand.
GCAGGTCGTCCGCGGCCTTGCCGTACCCGAACCGGCCGTAGATGGCGGCCTCCGCCGCGAACAGCGCGGACAGGGCCTCGCCTCGCTCGCGACAGCGCGCCAGGTGCTGGTCGATCATCGCGGTGAGGAGACCGCGGCGGCGGTGCTGCGGGTGCACGCCCACCCACGTGAGGCCTGCGGTGGGCAGCGTGGCGCCGGGGACGGGGAAGTGGCTGAAGGGGTAGGACGAGTGCACGGCGGCGAGCGCGGCGTCCGCCCCGGTGCGGTCCTCCCGCTCCACGCCGATCGTCCGCTCCCAGCTCAGCGGGAGACCGAGCGCGTCGAACTCGTCGACGGAGTGCGGGTCGGGGAACGCCCACGTGTCGAGGTCGAGGAGGGCGTGCCGGTCGTCGGGGGTGAGCTGGCGGGAGCGGTACCCGGAGGGCAGCGGGCGCGGTGCGGGGTCGGCGGTCACCGCCCGATCGTGACGCGGCGCGCGACCGTGTGCCAGCGGAATTCCGAGGCCGGGCCCGCCTGCGCGGACGGTCGGCGCGTGCCCGTAGGGTCGCGGTGTGCCCGCACCCACCGAGGAGATCGAGGAGCCGCTGGACGGCCCCGACGAGTATGCCGCCGCCGTCCTCGCCCTGGTGCGACGCATCCCGTCCGGCCGTGCGATGACGTACGGCCTGATCGCGGAGATCGTCGGCGAGCGGCTGGGCCGCGGCGGCCCGCGGCAGGTCGGTCAGGTCATGGCCGGCTCCGGCGACCGCTACGCCCACCTCGTGCCCGAGGGGGCGGCGGTCGTGGGTCCCGTCCAGGACAACCACCCGGTGCCGTGGTGGCGGGTGGTGAACGCGTCCGGCGCGCCGCCCGCCCGCCACCTCACCGCCGCGCTCGACGCGTTGCGGGCCGAGGCGTGCCCGCTGTCGCGGGACGGCCGCCGCGTGGACCTGCGCCGGGCGGTGTGGTTCCCCGAGGACGAGGGTGCCGACGAGGGTGCGGACGAGGGCGGCGGCGCGGCGGGCTAGGCCTTCGAGGGTGCGACGCGGGCCGCCATCGAGCCGGCGGTCGCGCGGACGCGCGCACCCAGCGGGGTACCGCCGCCGGAGTCCGTGCGGGCAGCCTGCGACGCCGCGAGGACGGTGAGCATCGAGGACGGGTCGCCCTGGAGCAGCATGGTGGTCAGGGCCGTGCCGTCCCAGCGGGCCAGGTCGCGTGCGACCTTCTCCGCGGGACCGACGAGGGCGATCTCCTCCACCAGCTCGGTGGGCACGGCGCGCGCGGCGTCGTCCCGGCGGCCGGCGAGGAAGAGCGCCTGCACCTCGTCGAGCTGCGCCGCGTAGCCCAGCCGGTCGAGAGAGTCCTTGTGGAAGTTGGCCTCCTTCGATCCCATCCCGCCCGCGTAGAGGGCGATGTGGGGGCGGATGACGTCGGCGGCGGCCTCGACGTCGTCCCGCACGACCACGGGGACGGTGGCGAGCACCTCGAAGTCGGCGGCGGCGCTGCGTTCGTCGGCGCGCTGGGCGAAGCCGGAGGCCAGGAGCTCCCGGTGCTCGGCGTCCGCCCGCGGTGCGTAGAAGCCGGCCATCCAGCCGTCGGCGATCTCCGCGGCGAGGGCGACGTTCTTCGGGCCCTGGGCGGCGAGCACGATCGGGATGTCGCGGCGGCGGGGGTGCACGGTCGGCTTGAGCGCCTTGCCGAGGCCCGTGGCGCCGGGAGCGTCGGCGGGCAGGGGGAGGCGGAAGAACTCGCCGTCGGCGGTCACCGGGCGCTCGCGGGCGAAGACCTGGCGCACGACGTCCACGTACTCCCGGGTGCGCGCCAGGGGACGGCGGTAGGGCTGGCCGTACCAGCCCTCGACGACCTGCGGGCCGGAGGCGCCGAGTCCCAGCACGAACCGGCCTCCGGACAGGTGGTCGAGCGTGATGGCCTGCATCGCGGTGGCCGTGGGGGTCCGGGCGGCCATCTGGGCGATGCCGGTGCCGAGCCGGAGGCGGCGGGTGCGCGACCCCCACCAGGCCAGGGGGGTGAACGCGTCCGACCCGTAGGCCTCCGCGGTCCACACCGAGTCGAGCCCCAGCGCCTCGGCCGCGACCAGCGCGGGGACGATGCCCTTCGGGGGCTTGCGGGACCAGTAGCCGGTCTGGATGCCGATGCGCAGGGGGCTCATGGGGCGGGCGTGCTCCTCGTCGAGTGGGACCTTCGGTGTGTCTGGTACCCGGAGTATGGGGTAACTCCGGTCACACCTTAGCCGACGCCGTGCGCGCGGCGGTCGCCACACTAGGTTCGGGGCATGGCGACGATCGAAGACGCGGCCCGCGCCGCCATGGCGCTGCCCGAGGTTGCCGAGACGACGACGTTCCGGAACCGCGCCTGGGCGGTGGCCGGACGGGTGTTCGCCTGGGAACGGCCGTTCAGCAAGGCCGACCTGCGCCGGTTCGACGACGCCCCGGTGCCCTCGGGGCCGATCCTCGCCGTCGTCGTCGAGGACCTCGGCGAGAAGGAGGCCGTGCTCGCCGCGCGGCCGGAAGCCTTCACGATCCCGCACCTCGACGGCGTCGCCGTCGTCCTGGTGCGCCTCGAGGCGTCCTCGACGGACGCGGTGCACGAGCTTCTCGTGGACGGGTGGCTCGCGAAGGCGCCCCGCCGGGTCTCCGCCGCCCACCCGGAGCTGCTCGGCTGAGCCTGGTCAGTCCGTCGCCGGGCGCGCACGGTCGGCGACCGTGTTGAGCAGTGCCGCGCCCGTGGCGGCGTCGTCGATCGTGACGACGAGCGAGCGGCCGCCGGTGCGCTCGACGAGGAGCGCCTCGCCTGCGCGGAGCACCACACCGACCCGTCCGCCGCGGCCGACACGCCACCCCCAGCCGCCGAACTCCGCGAACGGCCGGACCTCGACCACCGAAGCGGCGAGCACCTCGTCCGCCGGCACCCGCGTGCCCGGCCAGCCGAGCACGGAGCGCACGGTCAGCCCGGAACCGTCCACCCGGACGGTGAACGCGAACATGGCCGCGAAGAGCCCCGCCAGCAGCACGGGGATCGCGAGCAGGGCCCAGGTGGCCAGGGCCACGGCGAGCGCCGCGGTCACGAGGATCGCGGCCATGCCGACGGCCAGGCCGGGGCCGCCGGTCGCGCGCCGCAGCCAGACCGCGCGCTCGCCGTCCCGCAAGGTGGTGCGCGGGGCGTCGTCCGCGACGGCGCCCGTGGCCGGGAGCGGGGCGTCGCCAGGCGCGAGGGCCGCCGCGAGCACGGCGGGCACGAGCGGGAGGAGCAGGACGAGGGCGGTCACCCAACCCGGGTCGGTCACCTGCGAGACGTCGGTCAGTCCGCGCTGCGGGGCGAGCGTCGTGAGCAGGGCGCCGCCGGCCATGCCGCCCGACCAGACGCTCCCGCCTGCGGCGAGGCGGCGGGTGGACGCGGCGCTGCCGGCCACGGTGCCGATGAGCCAGAAGAGCACCAGGAGGCCCGCGGCCAGCGCGGCGAAGACCAGGATGTAGCCGCGTGGCGCCGTGAAGCCGTCGGGGGCACCGGCGCCGCTCCAGTGGGAGGCGACCTGGGCGGGCAGCTCGTCGAGCCACGTCCAGGCGATCACGACCGCCGCGAGGGCCAGCGCGGCACCGGCGGCCGTGGCCCACCCCATCGTCCGTCGGGCGAGGGCGCGCCAGGTCTCCGGCGCGGGGTCGGGGATCGTGCGTCGCGTCGCGGTCATCGGTGCAGGGCCTCCTTGACGAGGGTGGTGGTGGTCTCGGCGGACAGGCCGGCCTGACGGGCGGCGGCGACGAGGTCGGCCAGCGCGCGCTCCACGTGGCTCAGGTCTGGGCCGGCACCTGTCACGACCGCCCCGCGGCCGCGGCGCAGCTCGATCAGCCCGTCGTCGCGCAGCGCCTGGTAGGCCTTGAGCACCGTGTGGACGTTGAGGTCGAGCGAGGCGGCGAGCTCGCGGGCCGCGGGCAGTCGCTCGCCCGGGCGCAGGTCCCCGCGGGCGACCCCGAGGCGCGCCTGAGCCACGAGCTGTGCGTACAGCGGCTCGGCCGCGCCGGGATCGATCCTCCAGAGCATGGCGAACATGCTAGTTGTTCTACTGGAACTATCACAATCGGCACCAGCAACGGCATGCCCGCCGCCCGGGACGACGGCGGCCCGCGCGCCGCCTGCCGGAGCAGGGGTGCGCGGGCCGTGCCGCGGGGTGCGGGGGCGTCAGATGACGTACTCGAGCAGCTCGGACGCGTCCTCGACGTGCTGGCCGTGGTCCGGCCGATGGCCGGGGTGGCGCGCGTGGGCGGGCACCCCGACCGCGACCATGCCCGTGGGCACGTCGTGGACGACGACCGCGTTCGCGCCGATCTGCGCGTCGTGGCCGATCCACAGGGGCCCGAGGATCTTCGCGCCCGCACCGACCATGACCCGGTCACCCAGGGTCGGATGACGCTTGCCGCGCGTCATCGACCGCCCGCCCAGCGTGGAGCCGTGGAAGAGCACGCAGTCGTCACCCACCACCGCCGTCTGGCCGATGACCACGCCCATGCCGTGGTCGATGAACAGACGCCGGCCGATCCGTGCCCCGGGGTGGATCTCGATGCCGGTGACCCAGCGCGCGGTCTGGGACAGCAGCCGGGCCGGCAGCCGCAGGCCCGGCCGGTGCCACATGCGGTGGCTCAGCCGGTGCGCCCAGACGGCGTGGACGCCCGGGTACCCGAGCGCGACCTCGAAGCGCGACCGCGCCGCAGGGTCGTGGGCGTGCGCGGCCTCGAGGTCCTCCGCGAGGATCTCGAACAGGTGCCGCAGGCCGGGGCGGTGACCTGTGGGCATCGGGTGGTCGACCTCGCCGTCGACGGGGTCGGTGCGACGGCTCGCCACGTCAGTCCAGCAGGTCCGAGTAGAGGATCGTGGACAGGTACCGCTCGCCGAAGTCGGGGATCACGACGACGATCAGCTTCCCGGCGTTCTCCGGACGCTTCGCGACCTCCAGGGCCCCGGCGATCGCGGCGCCCGAGGAGATGCCGACCAGCAGGCCCTCCTCCTTCGCCGCACGGCGGGCGAGCTCGACCGAGGTCTCGGCGTCGACGTCCAGCACCTCGTCGTACACCGAGGTGTCGAGGATCTCCGGCACGAAGTTCGCGCCCAGGCCCTGGATCTTGTGCGGCCCGGGGTTCCCGCCGTTGAGGATGGGCGACTCGGCGGGCTCGACCGCCACGATCCGCACCTCGGGCTTGCGCTCCTTGAGCACCCCGCCGACGCCGGTGATCGTGCCACCCGTGCCGATGCCGGCCACGACGACGTCGACCGCGCCGTCGGTGTCGGCCCAGATCTCCTCGGCCGTCGTCTCGCGGTGGATCTTCGGGTTGGCCTCGTTGGCGAACTGGCGGGCGAGGATGGCGCCCGGCCGCTCCGCGGCGATCTTCTCGGCCGCGGCGACGGCGCCCTTCATGCCCTCGGCGCCAGGCGTGAGCACCAGCTCGGCGCCGTAGGCGCGCAGCAGGGCGCGGCGCTCCTTCGACATCGTCTCCGGCATCGCGAGCACCACCTTGTAGCCGCGCGCGGCGCCGACCCAGGCGAGCGCGATCCCCGTGTTGCCGGACGTGCCCTCGACGATGGTGCCGCCGGGCTGCAGGGCGCCCGACGCCTCCGCGGCGTCGATGATCGAGACACCGATGCGGTCCTTCACGGAGTTGGCGGGGTTGTAGAACTCGAGCTTGGCGACGACGGTGGCGTCGAGCCCGGCGGTCAGGCGGTTGAGCCGAACGAGCGGGGTGCGGCCGATGAGCTTCGTGGCGTCGTCGTAGATGCGTGCCATGGTGATCCTTCTCGGGAGGTGCGTGCGGGCGGGTGCGGTGAGAGCGCGGCCTGCGATCGCGTCGCTCGTGGAGCGGGCGGCCAGGGCCGGCGGCGGGGCGGTGCGAGCGCCGCACGGTCGCCGGGGACCCGCCTGCGGGCGGGTCGGACGTGGCGTGGGCGCTCTATCGACAGCATCGCGGCGTCGTCGCCGCGGCGCACGCCAGGGTGCGGAGCGTCGACGCCGGCACCGTCCTGCAGGCGGACGAGGGGGCGACGCGGGAGACGGTGGTCGTCATGCCCGGCCCTCCTCAAGGTGCGTGGGTGCTGTCGCTGGCTGCGGCGCCGAGCCTAGCCAGGCGGCGACCGATCGACAAGGCGCATCTCATCCATCGGCACGATCGATGGGTCGAGTGATGGCGGGGTGGCGACGGGGGGCAAGCAGGCGTGGGGAGCGGCCGGGGCGCCGAAGAGATGACGAGGCGCGCAGCGGAGGCGCGCTGGCGTGCGCCGGAACGACGCACGCCAGGCGGGAGAGGGAGCGGGCGACGGGAATCGAACCCGCGTAGCCAGTTTGGAAGACTGGGGCTCTACCATTGAGCTACGCCCGCACGGACGACCCGAGCAGTGCTGCCGGGCCGGAACGCGGGGCTCACCCTAGCAAACGTGGCACGTGCGCCGGTCCCGCTCCGCGCGGGCCCGGGTACCGACTCCTCGCCGACTCCTCGCCGACTCCTCGCCGATCGTTCCGACGGCGTCCCCGCCTCCGTCCGTGCACGTCGTGGCGTCCGGCGGGGGCGGTCGCACTACACTGACCGAGGCCCCGCCCGGCGGGCGGGCCACGGGGTGTGGCGCAGCTTGGTAGCGCATCTGCTTTGGGAGCAGAGGGTCGCTGGTTCGAATCCAGTCACCCCGACCGCAGGACGTCGCGACGGTGGCGGCGTGCAGAATCTGCACGGAGGCGTTTCTCACCGCGGAGCGCGCCTCCCACCGGTACCTCCGCGGGGGCGTCGTGGCGTAGCATGGACGGGTTGCCCGTACGTCCGTCGTACGGTCCGCCACCCCGCGCCGCAGCAACCAGGCCGGCTCGCGCCGGTGAGACGCGCGCGCACGCACCCAACCGTTGGAGACCATCGAAGTGAAGAGCGCCGTCGAGACCCTGGATCCCACCAAGGTCAAGCTGACCGTCGAGGTGGAGTACGACGAGCTCAAGCCGAGCATCGACCACGCGTACAAGCACATCGCCGAGCAGGTGAACATCCCCGGGTTCCGCAAGGGCAAGGTTCCCCCGCGCATCATCGACCAGCGCGTGGGCTGGGGCGCGGTCGTCGAGCACGCCGTGAACGACGCTCTGTCGAACTTCTACCGCGACGCCGTCACGGCCGAGTCGCTGCGTCCCCTGGGCCAGCCCGAGGTCGAGGTGACCGAGATCCCCGCCGCCGCCGGCGAGGGCCAGCTCGCCTTCACCGCCGAGGTCGAGGTCCGCCCGGAGATCACCCTGCCGGAGCTGTCCGGCATCGAGATCACGGTGGACAGCACCGAGGTCACCGACGAGGACGTCGCGGAGCGCCTCGACGCGCTGCGCGAGCGCTTCGGCACCCTCGTGGGCGTGGACCGCCCGGCCGCCGAGGGCGACTACGTCGTCATCGACCTCAAGGCCGTCATCGGCGACGAGGAGATCGACTCGGTCTCCGGCGTCTCCTACCAGATCGGCGCCGGCAACATGCTGGAGGGCCTCGACGAGGCGCTCACCGGCCTGTCGACGGACGAGACCACGACCTTCGCCACGAAGCTCGCCGGCGGCGAGCACGAGGGCGAGGAGGCGCAGGTCACCGTCACGGCCACCGCCGTCAAGGAGCGCGACCTGCCGACGCCGGACGACGACTTCGCCCAGCTCGCCTCGGAGTTCGACACCCTCGAGGAGCTGAAGGCGGACCTGCGTGAGCAGGTCGCGTCGATCAAGACGTCGAACCAGGCCGTCGCCGCGCGCGACCTGCTGCTCGAGAAGCTGCTCGAGGCCGTCGAGGTGCCCGTGCCGACCGGCGCCGTCGAGGCCGAGGTCCACCGTCACCTGGAGTCGGAGAGCCGCCTCGAGGACGACGAGCACCGCGCCGAGGTCACCGTGGACGCCACCAAGGCGCTCACGAACCAGATCCTCCTGGACACGCTGGCCGAGAAGCTCGAGGTGCAGGTCGGCCAGGGCGAGCTCGTCGAGTACCTGGTGCAGGCGTCGCAGCAGTACGGCATGGACCCGAACCAGTTCATCTCCACCCTGGACCAGGGCGGCCAGATCCCCGCCATGGTCGGTGAGGTCGCGCGCTCGAAGGCCCTCGCGGTCGCCCTGCGCGAGATCGAGGTCAAGGACTCCGACGGCAACGTCGTCGACCTGACCGAGTTCATCGGCACCGAGGAGGAGGACGCCGCGGCCGCCGAGGCCGAGGGCGCCACCGAGCCCGTCGAGGCGACCGAGGCGACGGAGGAGACCCCGGAGGAGACGGCCAAGGCCTGATCCCCGGCACCACCGGCAG
>NZ_JBHUWC010000108.1:0-13617 GCF_042670225.1 Isoptericola sp. NPDC057191
GTTCGGTACGTCTGCGTGCCGAACAGATCCACCCGTTGCCGAACGGACTTCCGCTCCGTCGGCCTCGTCCACAGGCGGACCTGAGGACGTCGCCCGGTCCGGCACGCTCGTCGGCATGGTTCCCGTCGACCCGGTCATCCTCGCCGGCGAGCTCCCGCGGCACGTGCTCGACCAGGCCCGGCAGGCCGGCACGACGGCGCGCCGAAGCGGTCGCGCAGGCCGCGCACCGTCAGCTCGCCGCCGACCACGTGTTCAGCCACGAGACTGCCGCCCTGCTGCACGGCCTCCGTCTGTGGCGCCCGCCGACCGCCACCCACGTGCTGCAGCCCTATCGCCGTTCGGGCCGCGCCGCAGGCGACCTGAGACGCCACCGCCTGCGCCTGCCGCCGGAGCACCGCGGACTCCTCGACGGACTGCCCGTCACCACCCTGGCCCGCACCGTGGCGGACTGTGCGCGGACCATGCATCCGCTGGAAGGCCTCGTCATCGCGGACCATGCCGTGGCGCGCGGACTCGACCTGGCCGCGTGCCGTGCCGCGCTCGGCGTCACGGCACAACGTCACGGCACGCGCCGCGCTGCGTGGGTCCTCGACCACGCCGAGAAGGGCGTCGACTCGGCGTGGGAGACCTGGCTCCGGTACGTCGCACTGCGCTCCGGCCTGCCCCGGCCGGTCACGCAGGCACCGGTCGTCACGGCGCGCGGCACCTTCCACTGCGACCTGGGTTGGCCGGAGTGGGGTGTGTACGCGGAGTTCGACGGGCTGGCCAAGTACCGCGACGGAGGTGTGCGGCCCGGGCACGACGCCGCCCAGGAGCTGCTGCGCGAGAAGGCGCGGTTCGACGCCATCCGCGCCACGGGCGTCAACCCGGTGCGGGTGACAGCGGTCGGGAACGCCCGTCTCGGCGAGGTGGTCGCCATGCTGGCCGGGCGGTTCCCGGGCCACGTGCGCCGGGCGATGCGGACGCACCCGCTGCTGCCTCCGCCGCCCTGAGAGCATCCAGCACGGATCCGTTCGGCAGCCCGTGGATCTGTTCGGCACGTCGTCCTGCCGAACCGATGCAGCTGGTGCCGAACGGAACAGGGCCGGGAGATCAGGGCTGAGGTATCAGGGCTGGGGCGGACGGTACGGGTCGTCGTGCTCCGGCGTCGGGGGCTGCGCGTCGCCTGGCTGTGCAGCGTCCGGCTGTGCGGCGTCCGGCTGTGCGGCGTCGGGCTGCGGTGCCTGCGGCTGAGCGGTGGGCTGCGGGTCGGTGGGGCGCATGGCGCCGTACCGCGGTGCGCCGCTGGGCGTGGTCCAGCGCGGGTCGGGGGTGCGCGGCGCAGCGGGCGCGGTGACGACGGGAGCCGCGACGGTCGGCGTCGCGGCGGGGGCGGCAGCCGCGGCACCTCGACGAGCCTTGCCCAGCCCGCCCGGGGACTGCAGCAGCATGGCGCGGGCGTCGCCGGCGTGCTCGGCGCCGCAGAGGATGGCGTACGTGGACGCGACGATCTGCGACGACGACGTGAAGTCACGACGCCCGCCGGTCAGCGCGTAGGACAGCACGGAGAACAGCAGCCCGAAGCCGGCACCGAGGCCGATGGCGACGAGCAGCACTCCCCCCGCCGTCGCGCCGCCGAACAGGCTGAGCAGCAGCCCGACGAAGAAGCCGAACCAGGCCCCCGACAGCGCGCCCGCGAGCGCCACCCGGCCGTACGTGAGCCGCCCGGTGACCCGCTCGACCATGCGCAGGTCGGTGCCGACGATGGTCACGTGCTCGACGGCGAACTTGTGGTCCGACAGGTAGTCGACGGCCTGCTGGGCCTCGAGGTACGTGTCGTACGCGGCGACCTCGTCCCCGGCCGGCGGGGTCGGGACGCGGGGCACGGCGTTCGGGCGGCTGAAGCTCATTCGCCCAGTCTGGCCCAGTCGGGGCCCTGGCACCACCACACCACGCGCCTCCGACCAGCCTCCTACCAGGACCGACGGTGCCCCTCCGCGTAGGCTGACCGACGTGAGCGCGGCAAGCAGGGTCTTTGTGGCACGCCTCGCCGGCACCCAGGTCTTCGACCCGATCGGTGACGAGGTGGGGCGCGTGCGTGACGCGGTCGTCCTGATCCGCGCCAAGGGCGCCCCGCGCGCCGTCGGTCTGGTCGTCGAGGTCGCGGGGCGCCGGCGCGTCTTCCTCCCGTTGACGCGGGTGACGGCGATCGACGCGGGCCAGGTGCTCTCCACGGGCCTGCTCAACATGCGGCGCTTCGAGCAGCGGGCGATGGAGTCGCTCGTGCTGGGCGAGCTGCTGGACCGCACGGTGCGATTCACGGACGGCTCGGGCGAGGCGACGGTCGAGGACCTGTCGATCACGCGCCAGCGGACGGGCGACTGGCTGGTGGACCAGCTCTTCGTGCGTCGCCGCCAGGCGTCCAAGGGGCTGTCGCTGCGCCGGCGGGGCGAGACGCTGGTGGTGCCGGTGGACGCCGTCACCGGGCTCGCGGGCTCGACGCAGGAGCAGGGCGCCACCAAGCTCCTGGAGGCGTACGAGGACCTCCGCCCTGCCGATCTGGCCGACGTGCTGCACGAGCTCGGTGACACGCGGCGGCTGGAGGTCGCGAGCGCCCTCGACGACGAGCGCCTGGCCGACGTCCTCGAGGAGCTGCCGGAGGACGACCAGGTCTCGATCGTGTCGCGCCTGGACTCGGGGCGCGCCGCCGACGTGCTCGAGGCGATGCAGCCGGACGACGCGGCCGACCTGCTGAACGAGCTGCCCGACGAGCAGGCCACCCGCCTCCTGGAGCTGATGGAGCCGGAGGAGGCGAAGGACGTGCGCCGCCTGCTGTCCTACGACGAGGACACGGCAGGCGGCCTCATGACCACGGAGCCGGTGATCCTCGGTCCGGAGACGTCGATCGCCACCGCCCTGGCGCAGATCCGCAAGCAGGACCTCCCGCCGGCGCTGGCATCGATGGTGTTCGTGGCGCGTCCGCCGCTGGAGACGCCGACGGGCCGGTTCCTCGGCGTGGCGCACTTCCAGCGCCTGTTGCGCGAGCCGCCGCACGCGTCGGTGGGGTCGGTGCTCGACACGGACACCGAGTGGCTGACCCCGGACGCCCCCGTGGGCCGCGTGACCCGCCTGCTGGCGGCGTACGACCTCCTCGCGCTGCCCGTGCTCGACTCCGAGAAACGGCTGCTGGGCGCGGTGTCGGTGGACGACGTGCTGGACCACATCCTCCCCGACGACTGGCGCGAGCACATCGACGAGAACCTGGAGGAGGTGCCGCGTGGCTGACCGTCTCGACCAGCCGAAGGAGGCCCGGCGCACCCTCATCCCGCGGCCGCAGATGGACCAGGACGCGGTGGGCCGGGCCACCGAGGGGATCGCCCGCTTCCTGGGCACGCCGCGGTTCCTCATCTATCTCACCGTGTTCTGCGCGGTGTGGCTGGCGTGGAACTCGTGGGGGCCCGAGGGGCTGCGGTTCGACAGCGCGTCGAACGGCTTCACCGCGCTGACGCTCATGCTCTCGTTGCAGGCGAGCTACGCCGCACCGCTGATCCTGCTGGCGCAGAACCGGCAGGACGACCGGGACCGGGTCACGGCGGAGCAGGACCGGCAGCGCGCGGAGCGCAACCTCGCCGACACGGAGTACCTGGCACGCGAGATGGCGGCCCTCCGCATCGCGCTGGGCGAGGTCGCGACGCGCGACTTCGTGCGGTCGGAGATCCGCAACCTGCTCGAGGAGCTGGACGAGAAGGAGTCGGAGCGCCGCCGCGACGTCCCGTCGTCCTGACCGGAGCACCGTGACACGTCGCGCGGAGTCCGAGCGGCGACGGACCGCGTCACCGCTCGGACCGCGTCACCGCTCGGACCCCGACGTCCTGGGCCCGACGACCTGGGCCCGGCGTCCTGGGCCCGGCTCGGGCTAGCCGCGGAACGAGCCGGTGGAGTCCTCGAGCTCCGCGACGGTCGTCGAGCGCAGGTCCCGGCCCCGCGTCTCGCCGCCGACGGTGAGCGCGACGATGCCGACGAGGCAGGCCGCGACGATGAAGACCGCCACCAGCCAGGACCCTCCGCCGGCTGCCGCGACGAGGGCGATCGCGACGACGGGCGTCGTCCCTGCCGTGAGCGCACCGGCGACCTCCCGCGAGAACGCGAGGCCCGTGAGCCGACCGACGCCGGTGAACAGCTCGGCGAAGTAGGCCGCCTGCGGGCCGAACATGGCCCCGATCCCCAGGCCGAGGCTGAGCACCACGGCGACGGTGATCGGCAGCGGCGCCTGGCCACCGTCGATCAGCCAGAAGTAGGGGAACGCGAACAGGGCGGAGAAGACCATGCCGCTGAGGATCACGGGACGTCGGCCGACGCGGTCGGACAGGAGACCGAAGAGCGGCAGCGTCACCATGGTCACCGCGGTACCGATGGTCGTGGCGAGCGGCCCGATGGAGTCCGAGAGCGCGAGCGTGCCCGCGAGGTAGGCCGTGAGGAAGGCCAGGTTGATCGACGAGACGACGTTCTGCGGCGTCTGCGTGAGCACGAGGAGCAGCATGCCCTTCTTCTCGTGCCGGAAGACCTTCTTCACGGGGGCCTTCTCCTGCGCGGGCGCCTCCTCCTGCATCTCGACGAAGGCGGGGCTCTCGACGAGCCGGAGCCGGATGACGAGCGCGACCGCCACGACGACGAGGCTCAGCCAGAACGGGATGCGCCATCCCCAGGCGAGGAAGTCGTCCTCCGGGAGCTGCGTGACCAGGGCGAACACGCCGGAGGCGAGGAGCAGGCCCAGGTAGACGCCCGACGACGGCCACGCCCCGTGCAGGCCGCGGCGTCGAGGGTCGGCGTTCTCCACCGAGAACACCGCGGCGCTGCCGAACTCCGCGCCGGCGCCCAGACCCTGGACGAGCCGCAGCACCACGAGGATCACGGGGGCCCAGATCCCGATGGCGTCGTACGAGGGGACGAAGCCCATGAGGAAGGTCGCGCCGCCCATGATGAGCAGCGTGACCACCAGGACGTGCTTGCGGCCGAAGAGGTCGCCCATGCGCCCGAACACCAGACCGCCCAGCGGGCGGATGAAGTAGCCCAGGGCGAACGTGGTGAAGGCGGCCAGCGTCGCGACCGTGGGGTTGCTGCTCTCGAAGATGATCTTGTTGAACACGAGTGCGGCGGCGGTGCCGTACAGGTAGAAGTCGTACCACTCCAGGGCCGACCCGACGAGGGAGGCGGCCGCCACGCCGAGCGGCGTGTTCTGCTTGGCCTCCTGGTGAACTGCTGAAGACATCGTCGTCCTTTCGCTGTTGCTTCTTGGTCGGTGCCGCCGGTCAGGCGACGCGGCGGTCGTCCATCGCGTCCCGGTCCCAGTCGATCCCGAGGCCCGGGACGTCGGGGGCGACGGCGCGGCCCCCGACGATCTCGATCTCGCCGTGGGTGATCGCCCGCAGCTGCGGGATGTGCTCCACGTAGCGGCCGTTGGGCACGGCGGCCACGAGGCTCACGTGCAGCTCCATGAGGAAGTGGGGGCAGACCTCGACGTCGTACGCCTCGGCGAGGTGGGCCACCTTGAGCCACGGGGTGATGCCGCCGATGCGGGCGACGTCCGGCTGCACCACGGACGCGGCGCCGCGGTGCAGGTAGTCGCGGAACTGGCCGACCGAGTACAGGGACTCGCCCACGGCGACCGGGATCGACGTCCCCGCCGCGAGCCGCACGTGCCCGCTGACGTCGTCGGCGGGCATCGGCTCCTCGATCCAGCCGAGGTCGAGGGACGAGAACGCTGCCGCTCGCCGCACCGCCTCGGCGGCGGTGAACCCTTGGTTCGCGTCGGTCATGATGTCGAACCCTGGCCCGACGGCCTCCCGCACGGCGCGGAGCCTCGCGACGTCCTCGCTCACGTCCGGCTTGCCGATCTTGATCTTCGTCCCGCCCCAGCCGGCCTCCTTGGCGGCGACGGCGCCGGCGACGAGCTCGTCCTGGGTGAGGTGCAGCCAACCGCGCTCGGTGTCGTAGAGCGGCACGGTCCGCTGCGCGCCGCCGGCGAGGCGCCACAGCGGCTGACCGGCGCTCAAGCACCGCAGGTCCCACAGCGCGGTGTCGACAGCGGCCAGCGCCAGGCTGGTGATCGCGCCGACCGTGGTCGCGCGGGTCGCGTTGCGCAGGCGGAGCCAGAGGGCCTCGACATCTCGCGGGTCCTCCCCGACCAGCAGCGGGAGAAGGCTCGTGCGCAGCAGGGCGACCACCGACGGCCCACCCGTGCCGATCGTGTACGAGTACCCGGTGCCGGACAGCCCGTCGTCGGTCTCCAGGTCGACGACGATCGTCTCCTGCTTGACGAAGCTCTGGACGGCATCCGTCCGTTCTGTCTCGACCTCGACGTCGATGAGCGCGGCCGTGGCGCTGGTGATTCGGGGCATCTTTGGACCTCTCTCCGTGAGCGACGAATCGTATGCTATATGATTTTCACGCGCTACCGACCTGGGTCGCGCGACCACCGGACACGGCAGAGAGGCACGTCTGATGAAGTTCGCCAGGCTCGGACCAGCAGGGGCGGAGATCCCCGTCCTCCAGACCGACGGGGCCAGCTACGACCTCCGACCGCTGACCGCGGACGTCGACGGCCGGTTCCTCGCCTCGGACGGCCCGCGGTCCGCCGCCGCGCTGCTCGCCGCCGGCCACCTCCAGGAGCTCGACACCACCGGGCTGCGCCGTGGCGCACCGATCGCGCGACCGGGGACGGTCATGTGCATCGGCATGAACTACGCCGCGCACGCCGCCGAGTCAGGGGCGGAGCCGCCGCAGGAACCCGTCCTGTTCTACAAGCCGTCGAACACGGTCGTCGGACCCGACGACCCCGTGACCATCCCCCGCGGCAGCGAGAAGACCGACTGGGAGGTCGAGCTCGGCGTCGTCATCGGCTCCACCGCGTCGTACCTGTCCTCGCCCGACGAGAGCATGGCGCACGTCGCCGGCTTCGTCGTCGCCAACGACCTCTCCGAACGCGACTGGCAGCTCGGGCGCCCCGGAGGCCAGTGGGGCAAGGGCAAGAGCGCGGCCGGCTTCACGCCCGTCGGACCGACGCTCGTGACGCCGGACGAGGTGGACCACCGCGACCTCCGCCTCCGGAGCTGGGTCAACGGGGAGCCGCGTCAGGACTCGTCGACCGCCGACCTGATCTTCGGCGTCGAGGTCCTCGTGCACCACCTGAGCCAGTACCTGGTCCTCGAGCCGGGCGACCTCCTGCTGACGGGCACCCCGGAGGGCGTCGCGCTGTCCGGCCGGTTCCCGTACCTCCGCGCGGGCGACCGCTGCGAGCTCGAGATCGAGGGCCTCGGCAGGCAGCACCAGCCGTTCGTCGCCTGACGCCCCGCGCACCCCTCCCGGCACCTCGACCCCCGTCGAAGCCTCCCCCATGCACCCACCCCTCGGACCCACCCTTCTAAGGAGACCGCCATGGCTGACCCGACAGAGTTCTCCGGCCTCGTCGCCGTCGTGACCGGAGGCGCCTCAGGGATCGGCGCCGCCGTCGTCACCAGGCTCCGCGACGGCGGAGCGCGCGTCGCCGTCCTCGACCGTGCGCCCGCCGCCGACTCCCCCGACCTGGCCGTGCCGGTCGACGTCACGGACGCGGCCGCCGTCGCGAGCGGCATCGCGACCGTCGTGGGACACCACGGCGCGATCGACATCGTCGTCAACAGCGCCGGGATCGGGGCTCGCGGCACGGTCGCCGACAACGACGACGCGACCTGGCAGACGGTGCTCGACGTCAACGTGATCGGCCTCGCCCGGGTCTGCCGAGAGGCGCTGCCGCACCTGCGGGTCTCGCCCTCGCCGGCGATCGTGAACGTCGCCTCCATCGCCGCCACCGCGGGCCTCCCCGACCGCGCGCTCTACAGCGCGTCCAAGGGCGCCGTGCTCTCCCTCACCCGGGCGATGGCCGCCGACCACCTCCAGGACGGCATCCGGGTCAACGCCGTCTCCCCCGGCACGGCGGACACGCCGTGGGTCGCCCGCCTGCTCGACGCCGCCGACGACCCGGCCGCCGAGCGAGCCGCGCTCGACGCACGACAGCCGCACGGCCGGCTGGTCACCGCGGCCGAGGTCGCCGACGCCGTCGCCTACCTGGCGAGCCCGCGGTCCGGGTCCACGACCGGCACCGCGATCGCCGTCGACGGCGGCATGCAGGACCTGCGGACACGACGACCCTGACCCGGGCCGCCGGCGCGGCGCCACCCCGCCGCTGCGCCGGCTCCGCCGGGCCGCCCCACCTGTCGGCTCCGCCGATCACGAGGGGGGCGCCCGGCTATTGTGAGAGCGTGACACCCGTCTGGCCTGCGGCGCAGCCCTCTCCCCCGCTGTCGCGACGGATGGTCTCCGGCGACGTCTACGCCTTCCTCACCGCGGCCATCCTGCGCAACGAGATCCCGCCGGCCAGCAGGATCAACATCAACTCCGTGGCGAACGCGCTCGGCGTCTCCGCGACGCCGGTGCGGGAAGCTCTCGCGCGGCTCGAGTCGGACGGTCTCGTCGAGCAGGTCCATCTCAAGGGCTACCGGACCACCGGCCTGCTGCGACGCCGGGAGATCGAGGAGCTCTGGCAGTTCAGGATGCTGTTCGAACCGTACGGCGCCGCCCGTGCGGCCACCGTCGGGACCGACGCCGAGCTCGCGACCCTGCGCGACGAGCAGCGCGAGTTCCCCGCGGCGCCCGAGGGCTCGGGCTTCGACGCCTACCGGGAGTTCAGCGCCCACGACTCCCGGCTGCACGACACGATCCTGCGCATCAGCGGGAACGAGGTCATCACGAAGACGTTCGAGCGCATGCACTGCCACCTGCACGCCTTCCGCCTGGCCTACGACAGCTCCGCGGGCTCCGCGACGGTCGACGAGCACGCGACGATCGTCGACCGGATCGTCGACCGCGACCCGGCGGGCGCGTCCGAGGCGATGCTCGACCACCTCGCCCGCTCCCGCGACCGGCTGCTGCAGTTCGTCGGCGACGACGACGGCCCGCCACACGGCCCGCCACACCGGGCCTAGGCCCAGGGAGCACCTCGCCCGACGAGACGACGCCCGCAGGAGGACGCGTGGCACGACAGGTGGTGCTGGTCAACGGGCTGCCCGGTTCCGGCAAGACGACGCTCGCGGGCCCGCTCGCGACGCTGCTGGACGCGCCCTGCCTGGGCAAGGACACCGCCAGGGAGGCGCTGGCCGACGCCGTCGACCCGCGCCTGCATGCGGACCTCGGCGTCGCGGCCGCGGAAGTGGTCTGGCGGTTGGCCGCGGCACCCGTGCCGCGCGTCGTCGTGGAGTCCTGGTGGTTCCGGCCGCGGGACCTGGACCACGCGCTGCGCGGCCTGGCGACCGCGGGCGCGGACGCCGTCGTCGAGGTCTGGTGCGACGTGCCGCCCGAGGTGGCGCGCTCCCGGTACGAGGCCCGGGCGGCGTCCCGGAGCCCGGCTCGCCATCCCGTGCACACGGACGACCGCGACCTGGCTGCGCAGTGGACGGCCTGGTCCGCCCACGGCGCCCCGCTCGCGCTCGGGCCGGTGGTGCGGCAGGACACCCAGGGCCGCGTGGACGTCGGCCTGCTCGCCCGCCGCGTGGCCGCCGCCTTCGGGCGTCGTGACCCACGCCGCACCGGCGCCCCCGCCCGCCGGACCTAGGATCGAGGCATGACCACCGGCACCCCCGACGGCCCCGCACCGCTGAGCGATCGCATCCGTACCGCGCTGGCGTCGGTGGTCGACCCGGAGATCCGCCGACCCATCACCGACCTCGGCATGGTCCGCTCGGTCGACGTGCACGACGAGGGCCGCGTCACGGTCGGCGTCGACCTCACCGTGGCCGGCTGCCCGATGAAGTCCACCCTCGTGCGCGACGTCACCGCCGCCGTCGAGGCGCTCGACGGCGTGACCGGCGTGGACGTGCAGCTCGGCGTCATGACGCCCGAGCAGCGGCAGTCGTTGCGCTCGCAGCTGCGCGGCGGCGCCGGCGACCCGGTGATCCCGTTCGCGCAGCCCGGCTCGCTGACGAAGGTGTACGCGATCGCGTCCGGCAAGGGCGGCGTGGGCAAGTCGAGCGTGACGGCGAACCTCGCGGCGGCGCTCGCCGCCGACGGGCTCAACGTGGGTGTGGTCGACGCCGACATCTACGGGTTCTCGATCCCCCGCATGCTGGGCGTGGACCGGCAGCCCACGCGGGTGGACTCCATGCTGCTCCCGCCGATCGCCCACGGCGTGAAGGTCGTGTCGATCGGGATGTTCGTGCCGGCGGGCCAGGCGGTCGTCTGGCGCGGGCCCATGCTGCACCGCGCCCTGGAGCAGTTCCTCGCGGACGTGTACTGGGGCGACCTCGACGTGCTGCTGCTGGACCTGCCGCCCGGCACCGGCGACATCGCGATCTCGGTGGCGCAGCTGCTGCCGGGCAGCGAGATCGTCGTGGTCACGACCCCGCAGGCCGCCGCCGCCGAGGTGGCGGAGCGCGCCGGGTCGATCGCCACGCAGACGTCGCAGGGCGTGGTGGGCGTCGTGGAGAACATGTCGTGGCTGGAGCAGCCGGACGGCTCCCGGCTGGAGGTCTTCGGCTCCGGCGGTGGGCAGCGGGTCGCGGACCGGCTGGGCTCGACGCTCGGCACCGAGGTGCCGCTGCTGGGGCAGGTGCCGCTCGACGTCGCGGTCCGCGCCGCGGGCGACGACGGCACCCCCGTGGTCCTCTCCGACCCGGGGTCCGCCGGGGCCGCCGTGCTGCGCGACGTGGCCCGGACCCTGGCCGGCCGCTCCCGCGGGCTCGCCGGGATGCGGCTGAACCTCAGCCCCGTGCAGGGCTGACGCGCGGTACCCTCGCCCGGGCGCCACGCCGGTGCCCGCCTGCCGTCCCGCGAAGGAGCTGTCCCGCCATGAGCACGCCCGAGTGGCTCGAGTCCTGGTCCGACGAGGACGGCGCGCAGCGCGTGCGCGCCCTGTTCGCGCAGGTCTTCGGCGAGGACGGCGGTGAGCCCGACGGCGTCTGGGCCGCGCCTGGCCGGGTCAACCTCATCGGCGAGCACACGGACTACAACGGCGGCCTGGCGTTGCCGACCGCGCTCCCCCACCGGACGTACGTCGCGCTGCGGCACCGCGACGACGACACGGTGCGCCTCGGTTCGGCGCAGGCTCCGGGCACGCTCTGGACGGCGTCCTTGGCCGACGTCGCCCCGGGCACCGTGACGGGCTGGGGCGCATACGTCGCCGGCGTCGCGTGGGCGCTGGGCGAGGCAGGTCACCCGGTCCGCGGCTTCGACGCGGTCGTCGACTCGTGCGTGCCGTTCGGCGCGGGCCTGTCCTCCTCGGCGGCGCTCGAGTGCGCGGTCGCCGTCGCGCTCGACGAGACCGCCGGGCTCGGGCTCGCCGCCGACGACGCAGGCCGCGCCACCCTCGTCACCGCCTGCGTGCGGGCGGAGAACGAGATCGCCGGCGCACCGACGGGCGGCATGGACCAGGCCGCCTCGCTGCGCTGCACCGCCGAGCACGCCCTGCTCGTGGACTCGCGGCCCGGGCTGTCCGCGCTGGATTCCGGCACGCCGGTGCCGTTCGACCTCGCCCCGGCGGACCTCACGATGCTCGTCGTCGACACCCGCGCGGAGCACGCCCTCGTCGACGGCCAGTACGCCGAGCGTCGCGCCACGTGCGAGCGTGCCGCGGCCCTGCTCGGGGTGAAGACCCTGCGCGACGTGGACCCGGACCTTCTCGAGGAGACGCTCGCTGCGCTCGCCCCGCACGACGCCGACGGCGTGCTGCGCCGGCGCGTGCGCCACGTGGTCACGGAGATCGCCCGCACGGCACGCTTCCGCGACCTCGTCACGGACGGGCGCGTGGCCGAGGTCGGGCCGCTGATGGTCGCCTCCCACGTCTCCCTCCGGGACGACTACGAGGTCTCGGCCCGCGAGCTCGACCTGGTCGTCGACGCCGCGCTCGACGCGGGCGCGCTCGGCGCCCGCATGACGGGCGGCGGCTTCGGCGGCTCGGCGATCGCGCTGGTGCGGGCCGCGGAGGTCGACGCCGTCGTCGTGGCGGTGCAGGGCGCGTTCGACGCTGCCGGTCTGCGCGCGCCGGGCTTCCTGCTCGCGCCGCCGTCCGCCGCGGCGGGCCGGGTCGCCTGACCGGCGGCGCACGCCCCGCTCCTCCTCGCGCGACCTCGGCGTCGCCCCGGGCTGCCAGCACAGCGGGCCCCTGCCTACGGTGGGTGTTCCCGTCGGCGCCGGAACCCCGGCACCACCGCCGACGGGCCCGATCGTTCGAGGAGGAGCGATGTCAGCACGCACCACGGCGCGCCGGGCAGGCGCGGCGGCGTTCGCCGGCCTAATCGCGGCAGGGACGGTGGTCGGCGCGACGGCCACCGGCGGCGACCGCGACGGCAACGACCATCGGAACGCGAGCACGTCGACGAGCACGTCGAGGCACGACCATCACCACGGCTGGCACAAGGATCGCGCCCGCAACGTCATCATTCTCCAGGGCGACGGCATGGGGCTCGCCGCTCGCGAGCTGATCCGGCTCACCACCGAGGGCAAGGACGGCCGTCTCGCCATGGACTCCCTCGCCGAGGCGGGGTGGACCACGACCGACTCCGCCGACCCTGACGACGCCGTGACCGACTCCGCCGCGGCCGCGACGGCGTTCGCCACGGGCGTGCGCACCTACAACGGTGCGGTCGGCGTCGACGCGGACGGCACGCCCGTACCGACCCTGCTGGAGGACGCGCGGGCCGCGGGCAAGGCCACCGGCCTGGTGTCGACGGCGCAGATCACCGACGCGAGCCCGGCGGCGTTCGGCGCGCACGTCACCGACCGGTACGACCAGAGCGAGATCGCGCGGCAGTACCTCGAGAGCTCCCGGCCCGACGTGCTGCTGGGCGGCGGCGAGGACTGGTGGCGTCCCGCGGGCGACCCGGGCGCGTGGCCCGACAACCCTGCCGAGGACCCCGACGAGCAGAGCAAGGGCACCGAGGGAGACCTCGTGGCGCGCGCCCAGCAGCTCGGCTACACGTACGTGTCCGACGCCGAGGGCCTCGCGGACGCCCACGGCCGACGCCTCCTCGGCCTGTTCGCCAACGAGGAGATGTTCCAGCAGGCGAACGAGGGCGAGGGCGACGTCTACTCCCCCGAGGTGCCGCTGGTGGACATGACCGCGAAGGCGCTGGACGTGCTCTCGCGCGACCGGGACGGGTTCTTTCTCTTCGTCGAGGAGGAGGCGATCGACGAGTTCGCGCACCAGGGCAACGCCACGCGCACCATCCAGGCGGGACGCTCCCTGGACGAGACGGTCGCGCTCGCCCTCGAGTTCCAGAACAAGCACCGGGACACGCTGGTGCTCGTCGTCGGCGACCACGCCACGGGCGGGCTCGCGATCGAGAACGTGGACCCGGACGACGAGTCCGGCAGCGGTTCGACCGCGGAGGACGGGCCGTTCCCGATCCCGGGCTCGGACCTGGAGCTCACCGTCGACTGGACCACGGGCGGGCACACCGGCGAGGCCACCCCGATCACCGCGCAGGGCCCCGGGGCGCAGCGGCTGTCCGGACCGCAGCGCAACACGGACGTGCACGACGCGGTGCAGCGCGCCATGCGCTGACGCGCTGTGAGCGGACGCGTGGCCCCTTCCCCGGCCGGGGCAGGGGC
>NZ_JBHUWC010000109.1:0-13590 GCF_042670225.1 Isoptericola sp. NPDC057191
GCGGGCACCTCGTCGTCGGTGTCCGGTGGGCAGTCCCCGTCAGCTCGGGTACTTCGCCAGGGCCGCCCTGGTCGCGGCGTCGGCCTTGAGCCCCCACTTCTGGAAGTAGCTGGTGAGGTTGCGCTGCGCAGCCTGCCCAGAGGTGACCATGAAGCGCTGCTGCAGCTCCGGGATCGTCCCGCCGTCGGGAACACCTGCGGCGGCCTGCTCCCGGTAGAGGCGGTTCAGCCTCGGGTAGAAGTCCCGGCCGTACGTGGTGTCCAGGCCGAAGAACATCGCGTACTTGACGCCGCTCGCGGAAGTGTCGAAGTCGCGCTCGGACTCCGGCAGGGCCAGGAACGCCTTGATGTCTTCCTGGTGCCCGTTGTAGAGGGTGGTCCGCCCGCCCAGGTCCGTCTTGATGATGTCCGCGGCGATGTTCACCGTGATCTCGCCCATGCCCGGCCACTTGTAGGCACGCACCTGGTAGGTGTGCCCCACCTCGTGGAAGAAGCCCCACATGTCCACCATCGGCCCGAAGAGCTCGCCCAACGCGCCGCCCGTCTGGAACGTGACACGCTCGTCCGTCGCGGACGCGCCTCCGGCGCCCGTGCTGGGGTTGGCGATGTAGACGCGACCCTCGGACCTGTGGTGCAGGCCGGACTCCGTGCGGGACAGGCCGTAGACGACGTCCGTGCGGTCGACGACGTCGTCCCAGTTCCGCACGTTCTGCGAGGTCAGGCCGTACCGGTCGATCGTGGACCTTTGGAAGGTGCCCAGCACGCGTTCGCCCTGCACCAGCACGATGGGCGAGTCCTTCCACCGCGCGAGGTCCTGCTCGAACTGCGCCTCGGTGGTGTTGCCGAGGGTGAAGGTCGGCATGGGCCTGCCGCCGTCGACCATCGCGGGGACCGGCTTGCCGGTCTTGTACGCCAGAGCGACCATGCCGTCGATGGGCGCGGTGATGGTCGTGGTGCCCGTGATGTCCTGCGTCTTGAAGCCGGTGCTCTTTCCGTCGTTGAGGCCGGGGTACGGGCTGTACTGCCCGATCACGACCTGCATGGACACGCCGGCGGGCAGCGTCACGGTGAACTTGTCCCCCTTGAGGACGTAGCGCCCCACCGGCTCGGACGTGTTGTGACGCATGTTCCGGTTCTCCCGGATGCGGTCCGCATACGCGTCCCCTCGCGCCTGGACGGTGAGCCGTGACTGCGTCTCGCCGACGGTGAGGTCGTTGCTCCCCGGCGCGAGCTGCGACGCGACGACGTGCGCGCCCTCGTACCGCGGCGTGTCGCCGGCCCGGCCGTCCACCAGGGCGACCTCCACGAGCTGCCCGGCCTTGACACCTCCTCGGGACACGGTCACGTACCCGTCCGAGACCTTGGTCCCGACGTAGTACTGGCCGCCGTCGTAGATCTCCCCGGCGTACGTGCCGTCCACGAAGAGCATCACCCGTTGCGTGGACCGGTACAGCGCCTCCGGCATCTGGAACGTCGCGAGCCCGTCGACGACACGCAGGTTCGCGCTCTTCCCCCAGGCCACCGTGGACGCCAGGATCTCCGCGTCGTCGTACGACACGCGCTGGCCGGGCGCGCCGTCCACCAGCGCGACCTGCACGACCTGGCCGGGCGTGATGCCGCCGCGTCGCAGCGTCGTCACCCCTCCGGACGTCGACGATCCCAGGTAGTACTGGCCGCCCTCGTAGGTCTCCCCGGCGTACTCGCCGTCCACGTACAGCATGACGCGTTGCGTGGAGCGGTACAGGTCCTCCGGGATCGTGAACTGGGCCAGCCCGGCCTCGTCCACCCAGACCGTCACGTCCGTGCTGCTCCACGCCGACCCGGACACTGCCGACACCGACGCTGCCGACACCGAGGTGGCGGACGCCGCCCCGGAGGCCGACGCCGTCTGCGGCGCCACCACCAGACCGCCGACCGCGACCGACGCCGTTGCCAGCGTCGCCATGACGACCGACCTGTTCCTTCGCACCGTGCGCATGGTTCTCCTGCCCGTCGAGCCGGCCCCGGTGGCCGGGTTCTTCCTCGCAGTCTCTGCAAGTGACGGGTCCCCTCACGCCCACTCAGGCCCACTCAAGCGCTGCTGACGGATGGGCCGGGCCCGCGTTGAGTCCGCCCGCGGGGCCGTCCCGAACGACGTGAGCCCGATCGGATCGACGGATCCGATCGGGCTCAGCACCGACGGAGAACGCCGCTCCCGGCGCGTCGTCAGCTCGGGTACTTCGCCAGGGCCGCCCTGGTCGCGGCGTCGGGCTTGAGCCCCCACTTCTGGAAGTAGCTGGTCAGGTTGCGCTGCGCGACCTGACCGGCGGTGACCATGAAGTGCTGCTGGCGCGAGGCGGTGTCCGTCGCGCCCGTCGTGCCCGCGGCGGCCTGCTCCCGGTAGACGCGGTTGAGCTTCGTGTAGAACTCCGAGCCGTAGGCGTCAGTGAGGCCGAAGAACATGGCGTACCGCGCGCCCGACGGGGAGGTGTTGAAGTCGCGCTCGGACTCGGGCATCGCCAGGTAGTCCGCGATCGCGGCCTGGTGCTTCGGGTTCTCGATGGTGCTGGGGCCGCCCAGGTCCATCTGGATGATGTCCGCGGAGATGTTGACCGTGATCTCGCTGGTGCCCTTCCACATGTACTGCGGCACCTGGTAGGTGTGCCCGACCTCGTGGAAGAACCCCCACATCCCGGTCTCCGGGCCGAACAGCTTCTTGGCAGCAGGCTGGCTCGACTGGAACGTGACCCGCCCGTGCGTCGCGGACGCCCCGCCAGCGCCCGTGAGGGGGTTAGCGATGTAGATGCGCGCAGCAGAGCGGTGGTGCAGGCCGGCCTCCGTGGTGGACAGACCAGCGAACGCGTCCGTGCGGTTGACGACGTCGTCCCAGTTCCACACGTTCTGGGTGGTGAGGCCGAACCTGTCGATCGTGGCCCGCTGGAACACGCCGACGGTGCGCTCGCCCTGCACCAGCACGAGCGGCGCGGTCTTCCACCGGTCGAGGTCGTACTGGAACGCCGCCTCGGTGGTCTTGCCGAGCGTGAAGGTTGGCACCGGCGTTCCGCCGTACACGATGGAGAACACCGGCTTGGTGCCCTCGTTGACGAGGTTGATCATGCCGTCGGCACCGGCGGTGACCGTCGTCGTTCCCGTGATCGTGTGCCAGTCGAACTTCGTGGTCTCGCCGCCGTTGATCCCCGGGTAGTTGCCGTACTGCCCGATACCGATCCTCATCGACACCCCGGCCGGCACCTGCACGGTGAAGGTCTCACCCTGGGTGACGTACCGGCCCACCGGGTTGAGCGTGTTGTGCTGCAGCCACCGGTTCTCGCGGATCCGGT
This sequence comes from Isoptericola sp. NPDC057191, assembly GCF_042670225.1. Classification (NCBI taxonomy): domain Bacteria; kingdom Bacillati; phylum Actinomycetota; class Actinomycetes; order Micrococcales; family Promicromonosporaceae; genus Isoptericola; species Isoptericola sp. NPDC057191. The sequence continues at coordinate 3,320 of NZ_JBHUWC010000109.1, forward strand.
CAGTGTTCGCGTCACCCCGAGGCACCACCGTGAGCCGCGACTGCCCCTTCCACACCGCGAGGTCGTTGCTTCCCGGCGCGAGCTGGGAGGCGACGACGTTCGCCCCGTCGTACCGGGGGGTGAAGCCCGGACGGCCCGTCACGTAGGCAACCTCGACCAGCTGACCCGGCTTCGCGCCCTTCGCCGCCGCGCGCGTCAGCGTCGCGATCCCGTTCGCCACCTTCGGGGTCAGACCGTAGGCGCGGCCGTTGTACGTCTCGCCGTTGTAGTTGCCGTCGATGAACAGCATCACGCGCTGCGTGGAGCGGAACACGTCCTCCGGCAGCATGAACTGCACCGAGCCGTTCGCCGCGACCTTCACCGTGACGTCCTCGTTGGCCACGGTCGCCGCCACCGACGTGACCGCGGCGGTGCCCGAGGTCGGCGCCGCCGCCGCACCGGGTGCGACCACCAGACCGCTCAGCGCCACCGACCCCGCTGCCAGCAGCGCCACCGCTGCCGACCGTCCTCGCTGTCCTGCTCGCATGGTTTCTCCTCTGCCTCGATGCCGGGATCCGTTCCGTCACGTCCCCCGGCCAGGGCCGCACGGCCCTGTCGGCACCCAGGATGGAAGGTAAAAACCCAGATTCGACGTGACGTGCAAAATCTGCACGGGACAAAAGGGACGGGGTCCCGACCCTGAGGTCGAGACCCCGTCCTCCCCCGCGGACCGCCGTCAGGCCGTGCGCGGGCACCGCGTAGATCCGGTCGTCAGCTCGGGTACTTCGCCAGCGCCGTTTGGGTCGCGGCGTCCGGCTGCAGCCCCCACTTCTGGAAGTAGCTGGTCAGGTCGTGCTGCGCGACCTGCCCGGCCGTGACCATGAAGTACTGCTTGCGTGCCTCGTTGTCCGGGAGGCTGATCGTGCCGGCGGCGGCATCCTGCCGGAAGGTGCGGTGCAGCTTCGGGTAGTAGCCCTCGCCGAACTGCTGGGTCAGCCCGTCGAACATGGCGAGCTTGACCCAGACGTCGGCCGAGTCGTAGTTGCGCTCGCTGTCCGGCAGCGCGAGGAACGTGGCGATGCTGCCCTGCTTCCCGGGCGTGTCGAGATTGCTGTCCCACCCGTGGCCCGCCTGGATCGCCAGCGCCGAGATGTTGCAGGTGACCTCGCCCAGCCCACCGAACTTCTGCGGCACCTGGTAGGTGTGACCCACCTCGTGCCACAGGCCCCACTGCGAGTCGTACGAGCCCGTGAGGAGCTTCTTGCCCGCACCCGTGTTGACCTGGAAGCCGATGCGGTCGTGCCCCGCGAAGGCGTAGCCACCGCCGGAGTCCTGGTTGGAGATGAAGACGCGGGCGGCCGACTTGTGGTCCAGCCCCGTGGCCTTCGTGGACAGGCCGTACACGGCGTCGGTGCGGTTCACGACGTCGTCCCAGTAGCGCACCCGCTCCGCGGTGACGCTCGTGACGTTCGGCTCCAGCAGCCGGCGCTGGAACGGCACCAGGACCCGCTCGCCCTGGACGATCGCGAACGGAGACTTGTCGAACGTCGCCACGTCCTGCTGGAAGCCCGCCTCGGTCGACTGGCCCAGGGTGTAGACCGGCACGGCGACCCCACCGGTCACGCCCGCCCGCACTGTCGAGTCACCCTGGTTGACGAGGAAGACGAGGCCGTCGATCGGCGCCTTGACCGTGTACTGCGTGCCCTTGAGGCTGGTCGTGGAGAACCCCAGCGACTTCGCGTCGTTGACGCCCTGGTGCGGCCCGTACTGGCCGATCTTCACCTCCATCGCGGGCGCACCCTCCGGCCGGGTGACGGTGACTTCCTCGCCGGCGCGCACGAACCGGCCCGTCGGCTCGAGCACGCTGTGCCGGTACGCCCGGTTCTCCCGCCGGCGATCGGCCTCGGCGTTGCCGCGCGTGATCACGGTGACCTGCGAGTACTGCTCCTGCACGGTCACGTCGGTGCCGCGGCCCGGCAGTGCGAGGACTCCGAGCGTGACGACGTCCGCGCGGTCGTAGCGGCTGCCCGGGCTGCCCGGCACCAGACCGACCTCGAGGGTGTCGACCGGCGCCGAGGACATGCCCCGGCGCACCGTCACGAGCCCGTCGTGCACGCTGTGCGACGCGTACGGGGTGCGGCCCGCGTACGCCTCCGTCGCGTACTTGCCGTCGACCCACAGCAGCACCCGCTTGCTGGCGCGGAAGAGCTTCTCCGGGATGGTGAACTCCACCGTCGTGCCGTTCACCACGCGCAGGTTCGTCACCTGCCCCCACGCCACGGTCGACGCCACGATGTCCGCGGTGGAGTACGACGCGCTGTAGCCCGGCGAGCCCGCGACCAGGCCCACCTCCACCACCTGGCCGGGCTGCATGCCGCCTCGGGACAGCGTGGTCACACCGTCCACGGTCGAAGCGCCCAGGTAGTACTGGTGACTGTCGTACGTCTCTCCCTGGTACTTCCCGTCGACGTAGAGCACCACGCGCTGCTTCGACCGGTACAGCGCTTCGGGCATCGAGAACCGGGCTACGCCGTCCTCGTCCACCCGGACCGTGACGTCCTCGCTGCTCCACTGCGAGCCCGCCTCCGCCGCGAGCACGCTCGCCACCGCCGAGCTCGGCGCGGCCAGCGCCGTCTGCGGCGCCACCACCAGACCGCTCACCGCCACCGACGTCGTCGCCAGCACCGCGACCGCCGCCGACCTCCCTCGTCGCATCGTCCGCATGACCACCCTCCCGTGTCTGCCGACCTGCCTGGCCGGCAGCCGCAGTATGGGCAGGTCATGTCGGATCTGAGGGGCTGCGTGCAGAACTTGCACGGACCCCGTTCACCGGCCGACAGGCCGACAAGATGGCGGTGTCCTGCTCTGGCCCCGCGCCCATCCCCTCAGGCCGCCGCTCCGGCGGGCCGGAGCAGGACACCCTCGCGCCGACGGAGGCGCGGCCGGGCGCCGACACCGGGAGGCCGGCATCCTGTGGCAGACTTACCATCTCGGGGCAAGACCATCTGATATTTTGCGGGAGCATGCGTGGCAGCGAGAGACGTGGCCGTCGTTCTGGGCACGAGGCCGGAGATCGTCAAGCTCGCCCCGGTGATCCACGGGCTCGGTGATCGCGCCCGGGTCATCCACACGGGACAGCAGGAGGACGGGGCACTGACGGGGACGCTGCTCGACCAGCTCGCGATCGGCGCGCCCGACGACGTCCTCGCGGGGGGCGCTGCGGAGGACCGCGGCGCACGGATCGCCACGGGGATCGCGGAGCTCACGAGGCTCTTCGCCGACCAGCGGCCCTCGGTGGTGGTCGTGCAGGGAGACGCCGACGCCGCGGTGTCGGGCGCGCAGGCCGCCAGCTGCGCCGGCATCCCGGTCGTCCATGTCGAGGCCGGCCTGCGCTCGTACGACCGCGACATGCCGGAAGAGCTCAACCGTCGTGTCACTGACGTCCTCGCCGACGTGCACTGCGCGGCGACCGAGCACAACGCGACGACGCTTCGCGGCGAGGGCGTCAACCCCACGTCAGTCGTGGTCACCGGCAACACCGTGGTCGAGGCGGTCCATCGGTCGCTCGACCACACCAGCTGCACGGTGGAGCAGGTCGCGGCCGACCTCGGCCTCGACGACCACCTTCTGGCCCGCTACGCGCTGGCGACGATCCACCGCCCCGAGAACACCGACAGCCCCCACGCGCTCCGGCGCGTCATGGAGGGCCTCGCCGGCATCGACGCGCCCGTCGTCCTGGTGCTGCACCCCCGCACCCGCGAGGCGCTGGAACAGTTCGGCCTGCTGCACCTGCTCGACGCGGTCACCGCCGTGCCGCCCGTCGGCCACGAGGAGTTCCTTCAGCTCGCGGCGCACGCCACGCTGCTCGTCTCGGACTCGGGCGGCATCCAGGAGGAGTGCACCCTGATCGGCCGACCGCTGCTCGTCGTCCGCCGCAGCACCGACCGGCCGGAGTCGATCGCCGCGGGCTTCGCGCGTCTCGTGCCGCCGCACGAGGACCTCGCGCTGGTGGCCAACGACCTGCTCGCCAGCGGGATCGACGACGCACGCCTCGGCGCGGCCCCGTCGCCGTACGGGGACGGGCACGCGGCGGAGCGCATCTGTCACATCGTCCGCGGGCTCGCCGACGGGCGCTCCCCCGCCGAGGTGTGCGGCTACCCGTACGTCGAACCGTTCCGCCAGCCGTACGGCGCGGCAGCCCTCGCGAGCTGACGTCGCCAGCCCTTCGAAGGACACCCGACAAGGCCCGCGCCGACGTCGAGAGAGACCCATGCCGATCCCCGACCACCCCCACCTCACGACCCGGCTGCTGGTCAAGGAGTCCGTCTTCCACCAGCTGCTGGGCGCCATCCTCGACGGCACGCTGCGGCCGGAGGAACGCCTCCACGAGGCTGAGCTGGTGGGCTGGCTCGGCGCGACCCGTACGCCGGTCCGCCATGCCGTGCAGCGGTTGATCGACCTCGGCCTGGTCGAGACCACCCCCGCTCGCCACGTGCGGGTGGCGCCGATGCGGCCCCGCCGCGCGCTCAACGCGCTGGAGGTCTCGGTGTGCATGTGGCAGCTCGCCGCGCGCCTCACCCTGGCGGACCTCGGGGCGGACGACCTCGCGACGGTGCTCGACCGGCACGATCAGGCGATCGCCGCCTGCGAGGAGCCTCGCCCGCGGATCCACGCCGTGGCCACGTCCGTCCACCGCGCGTTCGGGACTCTCGTGAAGTACGCCGCCAACCCGATCCTCGACGACGTCATCGGTCGCGCCGAGATCGAGCTCGCCTACCAGGTGAGCCTCGTCCGGCGCCACGTCGACATGGCCGCGATCGCCGCCGCCGTCGAGCGATGCCGCGACAGCGCGGCCCGGCGGGACGTCGCCGGCCTGGAGGACGCGCTGGAGTCGTTCCTGCACGACGTCGCCGTCCCGGTGCTCCGTCGAGCCGCAGAGGAGGCGCGGTAACCGATGCGTGCACCGCGCGGGACGTTGCGGACCGGGCGCCGACCTCTGGCCGACGCCGTCTTCGACGAGATCGTCACCGCACTGCTCAAGGGGCACTTCGCCCCGGACGAGGTGCTGCACGAGGACGACCTGATGGCCTGGCTCGGCGTGACCCGCACGACGCTCCGCACCGCCCTCGAACACCTCGCGGAGCGCGGCTTCGTGCACGTCGACGGGCCCCGGCGGGTGCGCGTGGCGCCCGCGGACCCGGCCGCGCTCGCGTACGCGTGGCGGGTCGCGTTCGCGCTGCACGCCCGGGCCGTCAGCGCCCTCCTTCCCGAGGCCGACGACGCCACGCGCGCAGAGTTCATGGAGGCGATCCACCGGCTCCGCGACCACGTCGAACGGGGCGAGGACCACATCGAGGCGCTCAAGGAGCTGATGAGCTTCTTCACCGAACGCCATCAGAACGAGGTGCTGCGGCGGGCGTCCACGGAGCTCAACGCGCGCCTGATCTTCCTGGCGCGGGCCATGCCGGCCCGCTCCCGGCCCGAGACCCTGCTCGAGCTCGCGCGTCGCCTGGAGCTCGCGACGCACGACGGCGACGGCGCCGCGGCGCACCAGGCGATCGACCGGTTCGCCGCCCAGGCGAACGCCGACCGGGCCGCCCAGACGGCCCGCCCGCCTGCGTGACCGGGCGCGGCCCGGCGGACGAGCGCCGACCGGTCGTCCCGCGCCCGGTGCCACCTGCCTGCATCACCGCACGTCAGCGCCTCGCGACGCCCGCTGCGCCCCCCGCGCAGCCAGCCGTCCTGAGCGCGGGGATCTGCGGGCTTCGGAATCAACACATCTGACATATCAGTCGCTAGGATCGTGACATGCCCGTTCCCACCACGCAGAGACCAGCACTTCGGCGGTTGCTGCGCGACGTCGTCCACGATCAGCTGCTCGCAGCGATCGTGGCCGGGGACCTTGCTCCGGGTGAGGTGCTGCACGAGCAGGAGATCGAGAGCTGGACGGGCGCGTCCCGCACCCCGGTCCGCGAGGCGATCGACCGGCTCGCCGCGCACGGGTTCATCGAGATGATCCCCCAGAAGGAGACGCGGGTCACCGACCTCGACCTGGGGATGTTCGTCGACATGCTGAGCACCCTGGGCGGGCTGTGCACCGAGGTCGTCCGCGACGCCGTGCCGCTGCTGTCCGAGAGCGAGCGCGCCGGGATCGTCGCGCTCGGCCACGAGCTGCTCGTCCCGGACCCGCGGAACCGGACCCCCATCATCGGCACGGACCTGTTCGACCTGTTCATCGATGCCTACGCGAACACCGTGGTCATGGACATCCGGGACTACCTGTCCCCGCACGTCCACCGCGTGATCAACCTCCGGGGCATGGACGCCGGCTATTACATGGGCGAGGAGAACCTCAGGGCGCTCCTCGCCGCGACGGAGGACGGCCGCGCCGACGACGCCGCTGACCTGGTCGGTGCGTACTTCGACCGGCTCCAGGCCCACGTCGACCTGCAACGGCAGCTCCACGGACCGGACCTGGCGGGGGTGAGCTGACGTGCCGCTCGGCACCCAGCCGACCACAGGTCGCGTGCTGCTCCGCGACGAGGTCTACCGCGCGATCGTCGATGCGATCATCGACGGCACCCTGGAGCCGGGTGAGGTGCTGAAGGACGACGAGCTCATGCACTGGCTGAACGTCTCCCGCACCCCGGTGCGGCAGGCCCTCAACCGGCTGAGCTCGATCGGGCTCGTCGAGATGTCTCCCGGGCGCTTCACCAAGGTGACGGAGCTCGATCGCGCGTTCCTGAACCAGTCGCTGTACGCCGCCGGGGTGCTCTGCCTGGAGGCTGTCCGCCCGGCTCTCGAACGGGTCACCCCGCAGTGGCTCGACGAGATCGACGGGCACTACGACACGGCAGCCGCGGCCGTGGGAGCCGAGGACAGCCCGTCCGCGGGACGAGCGATCTGCCGGTTCTTCCTGGCGTTCGGCCACGCCTCGGGGAACGCCGTCCTGGTGACACAGCTCGACCGGCTCGTGCCGCGCCTCCTGCGGTACATGTCCCGACCGGAGACCCTCGCGGACCTGCAGGCGACCCTGCCTCGCTGCGACGCGATCCGCGTCGCAGCGCGCGAGCACGACCCCGACACGATCCGGTCCCTGGTCCGCGGGCTCATCGAGGAACCGCGGCAGAACTTCGCCGCCACGTACCGCCGGGCGGGGCGGCGCACGCCGAGCACGCGTTGAGCGGCGAGGTCATCGCCACCCGCTGCTGATCCGGGCCGACGCCAGGTCGCTCCGCGACTTGAGCTTGAGCTTGCGCATCGCCCGGTACAGATGGTTCTCCACGGTCCGCACGCTGAGGACCAGCCCGTCGGCGATCTCGCGGTTGGACATGCCGTCCCGGGCCAGGAGGACGATCTCGAGCTCGCGCTCGCTGAGCCCCGACGCTCGCCGTACACCCCCGCCCGCACCGTCGCCCTGGGCGCCGAGGAGCCGGTCGCGCTGGCTCATCGAGAGCGGGTCGCCGCCCCGTGCCGCTCGCACCATGTCCAGCTTGAGGAGCACCTCCTCCGTGAGGCTGGGGAGGCTCCAGCTGACGCTCGCCCGCGCCGCCGCGCGGATCCGGCGCTCGTCGTCGGACTGAGCGGAGCGGTGCAGCGCGAAGACCCAACCGAACAGCGGCATGGCGGTCTCGGTCTGGAGCCGGCCGACGACCTCGAGCTGTTCGGCCGACAGGAGCCGCGCACGCGTCGCCCACAGCAGGGCCGCGCTTGCTCGGAGCCCGTGCGCCGCGTGCCGCTGCCCCGCGTTCCACAGCAGGTCGTCGCCCGCCTCGATATGTCCTTCGGCATAGAGCAGGTGCGCCGTGCTCCATTCCTTCATGTCGCCGAGGAGGCTGCGGTAGACGTCCGGTCGCCTCGCCAGCCGCTCGTTCAAGGACCGTGCGAGCTCGACATGACCGAGCTTGCTCTGCAGTACGGAGGCGAGCGCGAGCGCGCGGCCGTGGGTGAGCTGGGTGGGGCCCGCCGTGCCGAGCCGCATCGACAGGTCGAGCAGGCTCCACGCCTCGGCGTGGGCGCCCTTGACGAACAGGACCTGCGCGAGTCCGAGCGCGTGCACGTGGATCCCGACGGGGTCGAGCTCACGGCACGCGGTCGCGAGCCCGGCGCGGGCCCGGTCCTCGGACTCCTCGACCTTGCCTGCCAGCAGCAGCGACGTGAGACGGACGGAGTCGAGGTACGGGCGCACCGAGGCGTGCGCCCCGTCCGCTCGGCGGGCGATCAGCCCGAGGGCAACCTCCGGCAGCCCGCTCTCCGCCTTCGTCACGGCCGCCGCCAGCGTGTACCACGATGCGGCCAGGTCGCTGGGTCCGGACGCGAGGGGCTGGTCCTCGGCGGTCACGGCGAAGGCCTCACCGGCCCGCGTCGCCTCGAGGAATCGCAGGTGCAGGGCGAGAAGGGGCGCATGGTCGCCGAGCTCCGCCGCGCAGTCCTCCACGAAGGCCCGCACCGTGCTCTCGTCCGCCCCCGCCCACGCCTTCCACTGCAGCTGCGCGACCCGGTACCGGGTCAGGAGAACCTCGGCCTCGTCACGGGAGACGCGGGTGGTCGCGAGCACCTCCTCGGCGATGTCGACGTCGACGTCGTGCGACAGCAGGTCGAGGTAGTCGAGAGCGTGCGCCACCGTCGGCGAGCCTTCCCAGCGTGCACGGGCGGCAGCGCGCTGGCGCCGCACGTTCGCGTCGACCAGGCAGACCACGTCCGCGGACCACGACAGCGGCACGTCCTCGGTCTGCCCGTCGTTCGCGGACTGGGCGGCGCCGGTCTCCCCGACCAGCGCGTCCTGCAGGACGCGGTAGTCGTCGACCACCGCGCTCACCCGCTGCTCGATGGACTGCTCCTGCACCGGCGACAGCCGGCGACGGACCGCGATGCCGAGGGCGGGCGGGAAGACCCCCACCACGCCGTCGCCGTCTGCTTCGTGCCACACGATCCGGTGGCGCGCGCGGAGGCCTTCGAGCACGGGCGGGGGGACGAGCGCCGAGGCCTCCTCCGGGCGCACCGGCCCCGCCCACGCGAGGAGCCCGAGCGCCTCGCAGTCGGCGGTGGAGAGGCGGCCGGTCAGCGCATGGGCCACGCCGTCGAGAGGGACGTCTTCCAGCGCGGCGGCCTCCGTCCACGCGCCTCCCTCCTGCCGGAGGGCGCCCGCCCACCGTGCGGCGTCGACGACGGCGCCGGCGACCCGAGGGATCCCGCCGGAGAAGGTCAGGACGCGGGAGACGAGCTCCGGCGCCGCCCCCGACCCGAGCCGCGCCTCCAGGAGCTCGGCCGTCCCCTGGTACCCGAGCGGCGTCATGGCGACCTCGGCGGGCGCACACTGCCCGAGGAGCCCGTGGGCCGGCAGCCCCTCGCTGAGCCCCACGGCGGTGAAGCTGATCGACGAGGTCGCGACGAGCCGGGCCGAGGTGTCCTGCAGCATGTTCTCGAGTACGGCGATCGAGTCGGCGTCGAACCTGTCCAGGTCGTCCACGACGATGACGTTCCGGTGACCGCGGAGCTCGTCCGAGAAGACCTGCACGGCTTCTGGGTGGATCCAGCGCCCGGGGGCCCACCCGGTCCGCGCCAGCTCGTGCGTCAGGAAGGGCAGGTAGGGGGTGCCGGGGACGTCGGTCCGGATCCCGCGAAGGTGCACCACGTGGGCGCCGGCGGCGATCTCGTCCCTGATGATCTCCGCGCAGACGGTCGACTTGCCCGAGCCGTCGTCGCCGACCACGAGGACGTGGCGTCCCATCCCCAGCCATTCCCGCGCCGCCTCCGCGGCGCGGGTCCGGAAGGTAGGGACGGCGGGACGGCGACGACGGTCCCCGCGGGCGTGGGAGGCCCGCCGCGCCCCGTCCTGCCCGTCGTTGCGCGACAACGGGAGCGGCCGGCCGTCCGGGGCACGCCACCTCGCCGGCGCCGCCTGCTCGGCGCGGCCACCGTCGCGGACGGAGTGGCCGATTGTACGAGCCCCGGGGAGATCGCTCACGCTCACCCTCGCCTCCTGTCACTGGCTGTTTGACGTCTTGAGTAGCCGGCCCGGACCCTTGCGGTCACGCTCAGGCGAACGGCCTGGGGCACGCGATCCGGCTACTCACATCCTGGGTGTCGTGACGCCCCAGATCTGCCGTCGTGCAGATCCTGCACGAGTCTTGCGCGAGCCTCACGAGGAGCGGCAGCCCGGGGCTGCCGACACGTTTGCCCGGGTCAGGAGCAGTTTTTTCAGAACCTGACGCATAAGCCAACATGTCGCTGTGACGCGGTTCACGCGTGCTCCACAGCAACGCCTCACGGGCCCGGAGACGCCCGACGCC
>NZ_JBHUWC010000110.1:0-13503 GCF_042670225.1 Isoptericola sp. NPDC057191
GGGCCGGGCCGGGCCGGGCCGGGCCGGGCCGGGCCGGGCCGGGCCGGGCCGGGCCGGGCCGGGGAAGTCTCGCGGCCTGCCTCGTGTTGTGGGCACCATGCGAGCCATCACCTATTCCCGCTTCGGCGGCGCCGACGTCCTCGAGCTCACCGAGCAGCCCGACCCGCACCCCGGTGCCGACGTCGTCGTCGTGCGCGTCCGCGCCGCGTCCGTCAACCCCGTCGACTGGATGGTCCGCCAGGGCTACCTGGAGGGCACCCTGGACACCCAGTTCCCGGTCGTCCCCGGCTGGGACGTGGCGGGCGTCGTCGAGCAGGTCGGCCTCGACACCCCTGAGTTCCAGGTGGGCGACGAGGTCTACGGCTACGTCCGCAAGGACTGGGTGCACGGCGGCACGTTCGCCGAGCTCGTCGCCTCGCCCGTGCGCACCCTGGCCCGCAAGCCCGCCTCGCTGAGCTTCGAGGAGGCCGCGGCCGTCCCGCTCGCAGGCCTGACCGCGTACCAGACGGTGCTGCGCTCGGGGGTCCGCGAGGGCCAGACGGTGCTGGTGCACGCCGCCGCCGGCGGCGTGGGCTCGTTCGCCGTCCAGATCGCGCGCAGCCTCGGCGCGCGCGTGATCGGCACCGCCAGCGACGCCAACCACGACTACCTGCGTGGCCTCGGCGCCGAGCCCGTCGCGTACGGCGACGGGCTGGCAGACCGCGTCCGCGCGCTCGCGCCGGACGGCGTCGACGTCGCGCTCGACTACGCGGGCGGCGACGCCGTGGCGACGAGCGCCCAGGTGCTCGCGGACGACGGCACGATCACGTCGATCGTGGACGCCACGGCCCGCACCGAGCACGGCGGCCTCTACGTGTGGGTACGACCCTCCAGCGCGGACCTCGAGGCGCTCGGCGCGCTGATCGACGCCGGCAAGGTCGCCGTCGAGGTGGGGCAGGTCTTCGACCTCGCCGACGCCGCCGACGCCCATCGCGCCAGCGAGTCGCGCCACGGCCGCGGGAAGATCGTCGTGCGCGTCTGAGTGCGGGGCGGGGGCCCGGGCGGCACGCTGTGCACATGACGCCCTTCTCCCCCGCCGTGTACGCCGACCGCCGCCGTCGGGCCGCCGAGCAGGCTGCCGCCGCCGGCCTCGCCGGGCTGCTCGTCACCCCCGGCCCGGACCTGCGTTACTTCCTCGGCTACACGCCCTCCGCGGACACCGAGCGGCTCACGCTGCTCACGATCCCCGCGGAGGGCGACGCCGTCGCCGTCGTCCCCCGGCTCGAGGCGCACGACCTCGAGGTGGGCGCAGTCGGCGGCATCGAGGCGGTGGCGTGGTCGGACGGCGAGGACGAGCACGCGGTGGCGGGCCGGCTCCTGCGGCCGGACGGCCGCTACGCGATCTCCGACGCCGCGTGGGCTCTGCACGTGCTCGGCATGCAGCGCACGCTGCCGGAGTCGTCGTACGCGGCCGTCACGACGGTGCTGCCGATGCTGCGGGCCGCGAAGTCGCCCGAGGAGGTCGCCCGGCTCGCGGCGGCGGGTGCCGGCGCGGACGCCGTCTTCGACGAGATCGTCCGCCGCCGGTTCGCGGGCCGCGCCGAGCGGGACGTGTCCGACGACCTCGACGCGCTGCTGCGCTCCCACGGGCACGAGCAGGTGGACTTCACCCTGGTGTGCGCGGGCGAGAACGGCGCCGACCCGCACCACGAGGCGGGCGACCGCGTCATCCGCGAGGGCGACATGGTGGTCATGGACTTCGGCGGCCTCGCAGACGGGTACGGCTCGGACACCACCCGCACGGTGCACGTCGGGGCCCTGACGGCGCGCGAGCAGGAGGTGCACGACGTCGTGCGTGCCGCGCAGCAGGCGGGCGTGGACGCCGTCCGCCCGGGTGCCACCTGCCAGGACGTGGACCGCGCGTCCCGTGGCGTCATCACGGACGCCGGGTACGGCGAGTTCTTCGTGCACCGCACCGGCCACGGGATCGGCCTGACGACCCATGAGCCGCCCTACATGGTGGAGGGCGAGGAGACCCCGATCCAGGCGGGGATGTGCTTCTCCGTGGAGCCAGGAATCTACCTGCCCGGCGAGTTCGGCGTGCGGATCGAGGACATCGTCGTCGCGTTCCCGACCGGCGTCACCGGCCTGGCCGACGCGCCCGGCTCCGGCGCACGGCTCAACACCTCGCCGCACGAGGTCGTCGTCGTCGAGTAGCCGTCAGCTCGGCGACGCCTTGCCGTGCCGCCAGTAGCCGACGAAGTCGACCTGGCCCTTCGGCCACCGCCGGTCGTTCACCAGGTGACGACGCACGCCCGCGGCGAGCGCCTGCTCCCCCGCCACCAGCGCGTACCCGGGTCCCGCCGGGAGCTCGGCACCCCGGACGAACGCGAGGGCTGCCCGTCCCGGCACCTCGCCGAGGGCGGGGTCGTCGGCGGCGGCCCGGTCCCGCTCCACCCACCGCACGTCGACGCCGGCGGGCGCCCGGAAGTCCTGGCGGTCCTCGGAGCCGGCCACCTCGACGACGACCACTCCGCGCGCGTCGTCGGGCAGCGACTCGCAGACGCCGGCCACGGCGGGCAGCCCGCTCTCGTCGGCGACCAGGAGTCGCCACGCACACTCGGCGTCCGGCCGGTGGTACGTGCCCTGGTCGAGGATGCCGACCCGGTCGCCCGCCTGCGCGGCGAGGGCGAAGCCGGCGCCGGGACCGACCGGCTCGTCGCCGGCGCCCCCGATGCCCGCAGCGCCGTCGTGACCGTCCGCGCCGTCGTGACCGTCCTGGCCGTCGTGACCGTGCAGGACGAAGTCGACGTCGATCTCACGCAGCTCCGGCCGCGAGGCGCGGATCGTGTAGTTGCGGACCAGGGGGCGCCGTGCGCGCGGGGTCGCGAGGTACTGCGCGTACCAGCCGAGGTTGGACGTGCGCGTGGGCAGCCGCAGCGTGTCCTGGCCCGGGCGCGGCAGGAACAGGCGGAACCACTGGTCGTCGCCGACCAGCGTCAGACGGTCGATGTCCTCGATGCCGAAGGTCACCCGCTGCAGGTGCGGGCTGAGGCGTTTGGTCGTGACGACCTCGGCGACGAGGACGTGCGGGTCGACCGGCTTCGACAGGTTCCGGGTGCTCACGACGCTAGGTTAGGTGAGGCTCACCTATTTGCCTAGACCGTCCTGGGTCACGCCCATCGCTCGTCACCGGTCGTCCGTGGGCCCCAGGTCCTCGAGCATGACCTCGACCAGCGCGTCCGCGGTCATCGTCCCCAGGTCGTCGGGCGCGTAGTCCAGCGCTCGCCAGGGTTCGACCCCGATCCGCTCCGCCACGTTCTCGACCTGGGCGTTCAGCGCGGCGTCGATCAGCCCGGGGAGCACGGGGGCGCCGCTCAGCGCGAGCTCCATCTCCACCAGGGAGGCGAGCTGCGCGAACCGCGGGGTCGCTCGTGTCAACACCATCGTCGTCACACTATGCCCCTCGCGACCTCCTCGGCGCGAGGGGCACCGCTCGTCCGCGCGAGCGGGGACGGCAGCACGGACGGTGCCCGAGACTGGGCACATGCCGCGCCACCCTCCGCCCACCACCGTCGCGCTCGCCCTGCTCGCCGCAGCGGCGGCCGTGCTCGGCGGGTGCTCGCCGTCAGCCCCGGTGCCGACCGGCGCGACCGCGAGCCCGACGCCGACGCCCCCGGCGCCCGTCGTCGTGCGCGCCGGAGAGGTCACGCTGGAGGTCACCGAGCCAGGCTCGTCGGGCGAGCCGAACGTGACGGTGGACGGCGACGACGAGGCGGGCACCCGGGTGCTGACCTTCGACGCAGCGGCGCTCGACGAGGCGACCGGGGGCCAGGCGGGACCGGTGGAGATCGCCCTGACCTCCCCGGGCACGTTCGAGGACCTTCCCGACGGCAGCGTCACCGTGCGCGACGACGACGTCGCCGTCGGGGGCCTCTCCGCGCCGCGCGGCGCGCGGCTCACCGCCGTCGACGACACCCACCTCGAGGTGCGCGCGTCGGGCGCGTCCGCGGCGTCGCCCGACGAGACCTCGCCCGACGAGGCCGAGGTGACGACCACCCTCGGGACCCGCGGGGTCGAGTCGGCCACCTGGGGCGACCGGGAAGGCGGCCGCTCGCTCGCCGTCGACCCGACGGCCTGGGCGCGCGACGCCGGCCAGGCCGGCGTGGCCCTCGTGTGGGCGGAACTGGTGGCGACCGAACCGGAGGTCGACTCCGCGACCATGCACGACCAGCTCGAGTGTCACGCGATCGGGGCGCCCGACAAGGCCACCTGGAACCTGGAGCCGTGGCGGCCGGACGTCGGCCTCGTCGCGACGATGGCCGCGCGCTGCAACCCCGCCACTTGACACATTCCGATATAGGAATACTTTGGTGACGTGGCACGTGCAGCGACGACGACGGACGCGTTCAACGCGGTGGCCGAGCCCCGGCGCCGCGAGATCCTCGACGCCCTCGCGCTGCGCGAGCGCAGCGTCGGCGAGCTCGTCGAGCTGCTCCACGTCGCCCAGCCCGTGGTCTCCAAGCACCTGAAGGTGCTGCGGGAGGTCGGGCTGGTCGAGGTCCGCGACGACGGCCGTCGTCGCCTCTACCGCATCGACAGCCGGCCCCTGCGAGAGATCCACGCCTGGGCCGGCAGGTACGAGCGGCTCTGGGAGGAACGGTTCGCGCTGGTCGACGAGGTGCTCGCCGAGCTGGCACGCGAAGGCGCGGACGACCCGGGCCCCCGGGACTGAACCCGGCGGGACCGGACATCGACGAGGAGACACCATGGCCACCACCACCCCCGCACAGCAGCGGGGCAGCGCCGTCCTGACGCTGCCGAACGACACCGACATCCACGTCGTCCGCCGGTTCGCCGCGCCCGCGGCCGCCGTCTGGCGCGTCTTCACCGAGCCGGACCTGGTCGCACGCTGGTGGGCCGGGCGGCGTGGCACCGTCACGAGCATCGAGATCGACCTGCGGCCGGGCGGCACGTACCGCTACGTCATGGAGGCGGACGGCGGCTTCGAGGTCGCCTTCCACGGCGAGTTCACGGAGGTGGCGGCGCCCCAGCGGCTGGTGCACACCGAGGTCTTCGAGGGCGTCCCCGACGGCGAGGCGGCGGCCACGCTCAACACCTACACCTTCACCGAGGGGGACGGCGGCACCACGCTGACGCTCGTCACCCGCGCCCCGAACCGCGAGGTGCGCGACGCGATCGTCGGGTCTGGCATGGAGGGCGGTCTCCAGGAGGGCTTCGACCTCGTCGACGAGCTCGCCGCAGGGATCGCCGCGGGCGCCTGAACCGCGCGCGACGACGGCCGCGCCCGGTCCAGGGGGCGCGGCCGTCGTCACGGCTGGGGCGAGGGGCGGTCAGACCGCCGTGTAGCCACCGTCCACGAGCCAGTAGGCGCCCGTGACGAACGACGCGTCGCCCGAGAGCAGGAAGCGCACCACGGTCGCGACCTCCTCGGGGCTGCCGAGCCGGCCCAGGACGTGCTTGCCCTCCAGCGCCTCGCGCACCTCGGGCGAGAGGCTGGACTCCACCAGCGGCGTCCGGATGTAGCCCGGACCGACGGCGTTGATCCGCAGGCCCTGGGGCCCGTACTCGGCGGCGGCGTTCTTCGTGATGCCGACGACGCCGTGCTTCGCGGCCGTGTAGGCGCCGTTGCCGAGCGCGGCGACCGTGCCGTGGATCGAGGCCATGTTGACGATCGCGCTCTCGGCGGCGCCCTGCTCCAGCATCGCCGGGATCTGTGCCCGCATGCCGTAGAGGACACCGTTGAGGTTGATGTCGATGACGCGGTCCCAGTCGTCGAGGTCGGTCTCGCCGGCCGGCGCCTGCTTGCCGCCGATGCCCGCGTTGTTGACCGCGTAGTTCAGCCCGCCGAAGGTGGACCTGGCGAACTCGACGGCCTTCTCCGAGTCGGCCTTCACCGCGGTGTTCTGCTCGAACGCCGCGGCCTCGCCGCCGGCCGCCTTGATCTCGTCGACGACGCGCTGGGCGGCGTCCAGCCGGATGTCCGTCACCACGACCTTCGCGCCGAGGCCTGCCAGCTCCTTGCTGATCGCCTCGCCCAGGCCTGAGCCGCCGCCCGTCACGAGCGCGACGCGTCCCTCGAAGCTGTCACCTGTCGCCATGTCCGTACTCCTTCGCACCACGCCCCGGCGGGCGGGGTGCGGGGTGCGCGACGACGGCCCGGACGGGACGAATGACCGCCCCGTCGGCCCTGGTGGGGCGGGGGCGCTGACTCCTCGACCGTAACCCCGCCCGCCGGACCTCAGGCGCTGCTCGCGGCCGAAAGTGACGCATCACACCCCGGCGTCAGAACCTTCGCGGGCCGACGTCGCCGCGTCGCGGAGGGCGGACAGCACCCCGGCCTCCTCGTCGGCCGTGAGCCCCGTGACCGCCGCGTCGGGCGCCGCCCGCCACCAGTCGAGAGTGTCGCGCGCGCTCTCCTCGACCGGGCGGCACGAGAGCCCGGCCGCGGCCGCCGGGCCCGCGTCGTGGGCCGGCATCCCGTCGTACTCGGGCCGCGGCAGCCACAGCGGCAGCGAGCGCTCCCCCGACCACGGACGCACGTCGGCCGCCTCGAGACGTTCCCGGTCCGCCCAGACCCAACCCGGCTCCGCCCCTGTCCCGCGGGCCACCGCCGCGAGCAGGTCACCGACCGGCGTCACGGGCCCGACGGCGTCGAAGTCTCCCGTCGTCCGGCGCTCCGCCAGGTCGACCACCCACGCCGCGAGGTCGCGCACGTCGATCACCTGCACGGGGTCCGCCGGGTCTCCGGGCGCCAGCACCTCGACGGCGCCGTCGAGCACGCGTGACATCCGGGCGGGCCAGTAGGTGAAGCGCCCGCTGGGGTCGCCGGGGCCCACGATCAGGCCCGGGCGGACGACAGCAGCTCCCGCGGCCCCCGCACGCACGATCTCCTCGCACGCGACCTTCATCGCCCCGTACGCCTCGGCGCTCGCGGCCGGGTCCACGTCCTCGGGCTCGGGGTCGCGCAGCCGGCCCGCGCCCGGACCGCCCGGGTCCGCGTCGTCGGCGTACACGTTGACGGTCGAGACGAACACCCAGTGCGCGCCGGGCAGCGCGGCCACCGCGCGGCGCACGTGCGACGG
This sequence comes from Isoptericola sp. NPDC057191, assembly GCF_042670225.1. Lineage (NCBI taxonomy): Bacteria > Bacillati > Actinomycetota > Actinomycetes > Micrococcales > Promicromonosporaceae > Isoptericola > Isoptericola sp. NPDC057191. The sequence continues at coordinate 7,086 of NZ_JBHUWC010000110.1, forward strand.
CGTGCGCGACACGTCCACGACCGCGTCGAAGCGCTCCGCCGCGAGCGCCGCCGGGAACGGGTCGGCACGGTCCAGGGCCACGTGCCGCACGCCGTCCGGCACCGGCCCCGACCGGCCGCGGTTCGCTGCGACCACCTCGTGGCCGCGGGCTGCGGCGTCCGCCGCGACCGCCTTCGACAGGAACACGGACCCACCCAGCACCAGGAGCTTCATGACCCCACTCTGACGTGGCCGGGTGCCGGGCGGGGTGCCGGGTGACGCGATTTCCGCGCACCGCAGAACGCGCCGCCGGTCACCAGCGCTGTGCGACGTCCTCGGCCCAGCCGTCCAGGCCGTCGAGGTGGACCCGGGAGCCGTCATCGACGGCGACCCAGCCCGACCAGGTGCCGAAGCACTGGTGGGTGGAGGAGGCGACCAGCCCGAGCTGGGTCCGGCTCACGCGGTCGTGGGCGGGGACGAAGACGAGGTCCAGCCGCTCGCCGCGCACCCGCCACGGCTCCGTGTACGCGTTGGGGTCGAACGCCCAGTCGAGCTCGTCGTGGATCTTGTGGAGGCGCCCGTCCACGACGACTCCGTTCTCCGTCGTCGGCCCGGTGCGGGTCCAGGTGCCGCCGAGCTGGAGCGCCACCTCGCGCGACGCGCCCCGGGCGTCGACCCCGCGCCCGAACCCGACGCCCCACTGCCACGCGGCGCGATACGGCCACCGCCCGCGCCCGTGGTCCAGCACGGCCCACGCCCCCGACTCCATCGGGTGCTCGACACCGTCGACGCGGAGCACGCCGTCGGCCGGCCGGCCGACGTCCTTCACGGTGTACTGGAAGCGCCGGTCGGACCAGGGGACCACCACCCCCAGCAGCTCCCTGCCCGCCGGTCGGGCGACCGTCACGTCCAGCTCGACCCTGGCCGTCCGCGCCCGCAGGCGCGTGCCGTCGGCCCGCTCGTCCACGGCGATCGCCACCGCGCGCGTCCGTGACCGGACCGGTCCGGCACCGAGGCGCCCGGGCAGCGACGCCGACCGGTTCAGCGGCGCGATCGCCACCGCGTCGACCTCCTCGCCGGCGCTCCGGTCCAGCACCCACACCTGGTGCAGGGCGGCATAGTCCAGCGCGGACGTCGTGAGCGCGACGACGTGGTCGGGCGTGACCACGGCCCAGTACTCCCAGCGCTTGTTCCGCCCGAGCCCGCGCAGGCCGCGCCCCACGGCCGACGTGTCGTGCAGCGGCCGGCGTGACCACCCGACCGCGTCGAGGTCCAGGCGCCCGTCGGGACGACACAGGGCCACGGCGGCGGTGATCTCGTGCTCGGTCGGGTGGTCGGTCACACCGCGAGGCTAGCGGCGCCTGCTAGCGTCCCGCCGTGCCCCCTGCTCCCGCCTCCGCCGTCACGTTCCGTCTCGCCACCCGCGACGACCTGCCCCGCGTCGTCGCCCTCATCGCCGACGACGCCGTCGCGGCGGCCCGCACGGGCTCCTTCGGCCCGGCGCACGTCGCCGGATTCGAGGCGATCGAGGCGAGCCCGAACGACGAGCTGGTCGTCGCGGAGCTCGACGGCGAGGTCGTGGGCGTCATGCAGCTGACGTTCGTGCCCGGCATCTCGCGCAACGGCGCCACCCGCCTCCTCGTGGAGGCGGTGCGCGTGGACGCCGCCCTGCGCGGCCAGGGCCTGGGCCGTGCGCTCATGACGTACGCGCACGAGCGCGGCCGCGAGCGAGGCTGCGTGCTGGCCCAGCTCACGTCCGACAAGCAGCGCGAGGACGCGCACCGGTTCTACCGCTCCCTCGGCTACGCGCAGTCCCACGAGGGGTTCAAGCTGCCGTTGTGACCTCGGGCCGCACGTCGCGGATGCCCACCGCGCTCACCAGGCCGCCGAGCACCAGCAGGCCCGCCGTGACGAGCAGCGCGCGGTGGAACGACGCGACGTCGAGCACGCCTCCGAGGATGACGCCGGCGAACGCGACCGTCAGCAGGCCGGCCACCCGCGAGACGGCGTTGTTCACCGCAGACGCGATCCCGGCGTCCGCGGGCGGCGCAGCGCCCAGGATCGCCGCGGTCAGCGGCGCCACGGTGATGGACAGGCCGAGGCCGAACACCAGGAGGCCCGGGAGCACCTGCGTGACGTAGGCGGCGGTCTCGTCGATCGACAGCAGCAGCACGTAGCCCGCGCCCGCGACGACCGGGCCGACGGTCATGAACCAGCGAGCGCCGTGCCGGGCGGCGAGGGTGCCGAACCGTGTCGAGAGCGCCAGCATCGCGATCGTCGTCGGCAGCTGGGCGACGCCCGCGGCGGTGGCCGAGTAGCCGGCCACCTGCTGCAGGAACAGCCCCAGCACGAAGCCGCCCAGCGACAGGGCCCCGTACACGGCGAAGGTCGCGACGTTGCCCCAGGCGAAGTTGCGCGCGGCGAACAGGCGCGGCGGCATCATCGGGTCGCGCGCCCGCCGCTCGTAGACGACGAACGCCACGAGCAGCACCGCGCCGAGCACCGCGGCCGCCCAGGTCCGCTCGATCAGGCCGAACACGCCCGCCGCGAGCCCGGTGGCGGCGAGCACCGCGCCGGGCACGTCCAGCCGTCGGCCGGTGGTCTGGCGGACCTCGGGTACGGGACGCAGCAGCACGAGCGTCACCACGACGACCGGCAGGTTGATCCAGAACACCCAGCGCCACGACAGCAGGTCGACGAGGCCTCCGCCGACGAACGGGCCGACGATCATCGCCGTCCCGGTCCACGCCGTCCAGCGACCGATGGCGCGGCCCTGCGCCTCGCCGTCGAAGGTCGAGATGATCAGCGCCAGCGAGCTCGGGACGAGCAGCGCCCCCGCCACGCCCTGCAGCAGGCGGGCGCCGACGAGGACCGGACCCGTCGGCGCCAGCGCGCACAGCACGGACGCGGCGGCGAACCCCACGAGGCCCGCGACGAGCACCCGGCGGCGGCCGTACAGGTCCGACAGGGACCCGGCGAGCAGGATCAGCGAACCGAGGGTGACGAGGTAGCCGTCCACCACCCACTGCTGCAGGCCGAGCCGGGCCTCGCCGCTGCCGCCGAGCTCGTCGCCGATGGCCGGGAGCGCCACGTTGACCACCGTGCCGTCGAGGAACGACACGAACGACGCCAGGATCGCGACCACCAGGACACGGGTGCGTGCCCTGGCCTGGGCCGCGTCGGGCACGGACGGTGTGCTCACCGGATCACGGTACGGCGTCGCGCGCCGGAACGACGGATTGTCGGTGACGCGCCGGGGACGGGGCGCTAGCGTCACGACCGTGACCCTGGAGATCCGCCGCACCGCCTTCGCCGACGTCCCCGCCAGCCGCCGCCTCGGCGCGGAGGCGTTCGGCGTCTCGCCCCAGCCTGCCCCCGACCCCGACCCGGACAACTGGCCGTCGCCGAACATCAGGCCCTGGGTCGCGACGGACGACGGCGAGGTCGTCGCCGGGCTCGGCGTGCGGTCGTTCACGTCGTGGTTCCACGGCGCACCGCTGGCGACGGCGGGCTTCGCGGGCGTCACCGTCGCCGCCGAGCGCCGCGGCTCCGGCCTCCTGCGACCGCTCGTCGAGGCCGCGCTCGCCGAGGCCCGCGGCCTGGGCGACGTCGTGTCGACGCTGTACCCGTCGTCCGCGGGGATCTACCGGGGGCTGGGCTACGAGGTGGTGGGGGCGTTCGAAGAGGTGCGCGTGCCGATGTCGGCGCTCGCCGCCGTACGTCCGCCCGCCCCCGACGTCCGCGCGCGGCGCGCCACCGCCGCCGACGTGCCCGCCGTCCGACGGGTGTACGAGACCTGGGCCTCCGCCCAGAACGGTCCCCTGTCGCGCCGGGAGGAGCCGTTCGCGATGGAGCCCGACGACATCGTCGGGCCGGACGCCGACTACACCGGCGTCACGCTGGCGGTGCGCGGCGCGGGCGACACCGAGGAGCTGCTCGGGTTCGCGAGCTGGTCGCGAGGCCAGGGGTACGACCGCACCAACACCGTCGAGGTCGACGACCTCGTGGCCCTCACGCCGGACGCCGCCCGCGCGCTGTGGCGCGTGCTCGGTTCCTTCAGCCCCGTCGCGGGGTGGGTGCAGGTCTGCACCTCCGGCGGGTGGTCCGGGCTCGACGTGTCGCGCCTCGTGCTGCCCGACCACGCCGCCACGGCCGCACCCAGGCCCTACATGCTCCGGCTGCTCGACGTCCCCGGCGCGCTCGCTGCTGCCCGCGTGGCCCCCGTGACCGCCCGGGTGCCGTTCGCCGTGGCCGACCCCGGCGCGCCCGACCTCGAGGGCGCCTGGACCCTGGAGACCGCCGGCGGCGCTGTCCACGTCGTCCCCGACGACGCCGCGACCCCCGGCGACCGGCCCACGTTCACGTCGGGCGGCCTGGCCCAGTCCTGGGCGGGCGCGCAGTCGACCGCCAACGTGCGCCTCGCGGGCGGGCTGAGCGGCCCGACGACGCACGACGCCGTCTGGGACGCGCTGTGGGGCGGGCGCCAGGTGCACGTCCGCGACTACTTCTGAGCGCAGCGGACTACCTCGGCACGGTCCGCACTACCTCGGCACGGCCCGCACTACCTCGGCACGGCCCGCACTACCTCGGCGGGGTCCGTGCTACCTCGGCGGGGCTGTCGAGGGCAGGGGTGGTCACCATACCTAGAGGTAGGTATGGTGAGAGCATGAGCACGTCGACCGACGCGCGGGCCCGGCTCGTGACCGCCGCGCAGGAGATGTTCGCCGCCCAGGGCGTCGGAGCCACCAGCCCGCGCCAGGTGCTGGCCGCCAGCGGGGTGGGGCAGGGCAGCCTCTACCACCACTTCCCCACCAAGCACGACCTCGCCGCCGCGGCCGTCGGCGCCACGGTCGACGACGCGCTGGCGGCAGCGCGCCGCGACCTGGAAGACGGCGACGCGGACGCGGTCGCCCGCGTCGTCTCCTACCTCGAACGGCCACGCGACGCGCTCGCCGGATGCAAGATCGGGCGGCTCACCAGCGACCAGGCCGTGATGGACGACGACGGCCTGCGCGACGTCGTCACCGCCTACTTCGTGCGGCTGCTCGACGTCGTCGCCACCGTCCTGCGCGAGTCGGGCCTGCCCGAGGCCGAGGCCCGCGACCGCGCGCACGCCGCCGTCGCGATCGTGCAGGGCGGCTACGTGCTCGCCCGCGCCACCGGCGACCCCGACGCGATGCGGGCCGCGGTCCGCGGCTTCGTCTCCCTGCTGAGCCCTGCCCCCACCGCACCCACCGGACCCACCGCCACTGAAGGAGCCCGATGACCTCCGCTGCCACGACCTTCCGCGAGCGCCTGCGCGCGCTGCCGACGTTCCCGCCCGGCCTGCCGCCGTTCGGGGTCGACCTCGACGACCTCGCCACCGCCCCGGCCACGCCGCAGGACCTGTTCGCGCGGTGGTTCGACGACGCCCTCGCCGCGAACCTCGGCGCGCCGCACGCCGCGACCCTCTCGACGGCGGACGCCGACGGCCGGGTGCACGCGCGCACCCTGGTGATCAAGGACGTCACGGCCGAGGGCTGGTGGTTCGCCGGCCAGTCGTCCAGCCCGAAGGGGCGCGACCTGGCCGCGAACCCGCACGCCGCGCTCACCGTGTTCTGGCGCGACCTCGGACGCCAGGTCCGCGTCACCGGCACGGTCCGGTCCGCCGGCCCGGACGCCGGCGCGGCCGACTTCCGCGCCCGTCCCGAGGGCTCGCGCGCGGCGGGCCTCGTGGGGCACCAGAGCGAGCCCCTCGCCTCGCGGGCGGACTACCGGACGGCCTTCGCGGACCGCCTCTCGGAGGTGCGCGCCGACCCCGCGGCCTTCGCGCCCGCCTGGACCGCCTGGGTGCTGAAGCCCGCCTCCGTCGAGTTCTGGCAGGCGAGCGACGACAAGGGCCAGGCGCGCCTGCGCTACCGCGCGGCAGCCGCGTCCGACGCCCCCGCCAGCCTCGACACCGTCCCCACCATCGACACCCCGTCCTGGACCAAGGAGCTGCTGTGGCCGTGACCCCCGAGACCTCGCCCGCCGTCATCGACGCACGCCTCGTCGCGCACGCCCTCGTCGACGCGGACGCCGCGCTCGGCGCGCTGGTCGACGTCGTGCGCGGCCTGCCGCAGGACGCCGGCGCCGAGCCCTCACCCCTGGAGGGCTGGACCCGCGGGCACGTGCTCTCCCACGTGGCGAACGTCGGGGCCGCGCTCGCGCGGCAGGCCGAGCACGCCGCCCGGGGCGAGACGATCGCCCCGTACGACGGCGGCCGGGCCGGCCGGGACGCCGACATCGAGGCGGGGGCGGGCCGCACCACCGCCGAGCACGTCGAGGCGCTGGAGGCGTCGCGGGCACGGCTCGCCGCGGCGTGGCCAGAGCCGGGCGACGTGCTGTGGGCGGCGCCGGTCGCCTACCGCGACGGCGTGCTCGCGGACGCGCTGCTCGCGTGGTGGCGGGAGGCTCGCAT
>NZ_JBHUWC010000111.1:0-13451 GCF_042670225.1 Isoptericola sp. NPDC057191
CGGTGACCTCGGTGACCTCGGTGACCTCGGTGACCTCGGTGACCTCGGTGACCTCGGTGACCTCGGTGACCTCGGTGACCTCGGTGACCTCGGTGACCTCGGTGACCTCGGTGGGCTGCTGGACGGCCTGCTCGGTCCGGACGGGATCGTGGACGACGTCGTCGGCGCGGACGCGCCGCAGGACGGTCTGACCGACGACGTGGTCGAGGCCGTGGTGGACGACGTCGACTCGGTGCTGGGATCGCTGGCGGCCGGTGACCTGCCGGGCGTCGTCGACGACCTGACCGCGGAGGACGGCCTGGTCGACGACCTGCTGGAGGACCAGGGTCTGGACCCGGTGCTGAACGACGTCGTGGGCTCCACCGGTGCGGTGGACGACCTGCTGGGCACGGGGTCGACGGTGCAGGACACGGTCGGCGGCCTGCTCGGTGAGGACGGAGTCGTGGACGACGTCGTCGGCGCGGACGCGCCGCAGGACGGCGTGACCGACGGCGTGGTCGAGGCCGTCGTGGACGACGTCGACTCGACGCTGGACTCGGTGACGGCCGGTGACCTGCCGGGCGTCGTGGACGACCTGACCGCGGAGGGCGGCCTGGTCGACGACCTGCTGGAGGACCAGGGTCTGGACCCGGTGCTGAACGACGTCGTCGACTCCACCGGTGCGGTCGACGACCTGCTGGGGACGGACGACCTCGTCGAGGGCACCGTCGACGGGATCGTGGGTGAGGACGGTGTCGTGGACGACATCATCGGCGCCGACGAGCCGCAGGAGGGCGTCACCGACGAGCTGGTCGAGCACGTGGTCGAGGACGTCAACCAGACGGCGAACGACCTGCTCGACGGCGACCTCGGCGCCGTGACGGACGACCTCCTCGCGGAGGACGGCCTCGTGGACGACGTCCTCGAGGACGGCACGACCGCGACCGACCCTGGTGACGGCACCGATCCTGGTGACGGTACGGACCCTGGTGACGGTACGGACCCTGGTGACGGCACCGATCCTGGTGACGGCACCGATCCTGGTGACGGCACCGACCCCGGTGACGGTACGGACCCTGGTGACGGCACCGACCCTGGTGACGGCTCCGGCACCAACGACAACGGCGGAAACGGGACCGGCGACAACGGCACCGGTGACGGCTCGACCACCCCGCTGGGCGGTCCGGTCGTGTCGGCCGCGGTGGCGGACGGCGGGATGTCGGACGGCGTGATGCAGGCGGCGGCGGTCGGCACGACGGAGTCGCTGCCGACGACGGGCGCCGACCTGCGGCTGCTGGGTCTGGCGCTGCTGCTGATGCTGTCCGGCCTCGCGCTCGTGCTGCGTCGTCGGCCGGTGCCTGCGGTCGACCACCGCTGACCCCTCCGGAGCCGGCACCGGCTCCGGACGGGGCGGCGCTGTCACGGGGGATCACTGGGGAGTGTCCCGTGGCAGCTCCGCCCCGGCTGGGGTCGGCGTGGGCGCAGCACGGCGCAGGGGGCCGGGCCGCGCCCACGACACGTCGGCGATGGAAGGGGCACGTGGGCGGTCCCGGGCGGAGGATCACCGGTTCGACCGGCAGACCCGCCCGGGGCTGCCCACGGGACGCGCCTACTGTGGGTCATCGTGCCCCGCCTGATCGCCGACCTCACCCCGCTGCGCGTCTCTCCGGCGTTCCGACGGCTGTGGTGGGGTCTGGGCGTGTCGAACGTCGGCACGCAGGTCACGGTGGTCGCGGTGGGCCTCCAGGTGTACGCGCTGACGGGCTCGACGCTCGCGGTCGGGACGCTCGGCATCGCGGCGCTCGTCCCGCTGGTCGCGCTCGGTCTGTACGGCGGGGCGCTCGTGGACCACTACGACCGGCGCCGGGTGTCGTTGCTCGCGTCGGCGGTGCTGTGGCTGGTGACGGCCGCCATCGCGGCGCAGGCGTGGCTGGACGTCGGGTCCGTGAACCTGCTGTACGGGCTGGTGGCGCTGCAGTCCGCGGCGTTCGCCATCAACAACCCGGCGCGGACGTCGATCGTGCCGCGGCTGCTGGAGCCACGGCTCATGCCGGCCGCCAACGCGCTGCAGACGCTGTCGATGAACGTCGCGCGCACGGGCGGGCCGCTCATCGGCGCGACCCTCGTCGGGTGGGGCGGGTACGGCGTCGCCTACACGCTCGACGCGCTGCTGTTCACCGCCGCCCTGTGGGCGGTGTGGCGCCTCCCGGCCGTGCCGCCAGAGCCGTCCACGGACGGCGACCTGACGGCGGCGCCGGCGCGGCGCCGCGTCGTCGGGCTGGGCTCCGTGCTCGACGGGCTGCGCTACCTGGCGACGCGTCCCAACGTCCGCACGACGTTCGTCGTCGACCTGGCGGCCATGGTCCTCGCGTTCCCGCGCGTGCTCTGGCCTGCCGCGGGCGCGGTGTACCTGGGCGGCGGCGCGACGACGACGGGCGTGCTGGCAGCCGGGTTCGCGGTGGGCGGCATCCTGGCGAGCGTGTTCTCCGGCGCGCTGGTGGGCGTGCGGTGGCAGGGCCGGGTCATCGTCTGGGCCATCACGTCATGGGGCGTGTGCGTCGCCGCGTTCGGCGCGGTCCTGGTCGCCGTCGGGCCGGACTCGCCCGACGGCGTGCTGTGGGGCGCCGTGGTGCTGGCCGGTGTGGCGCTGCTGCTGGCGGGCGGCTCCGACGCGATCTCGTCGGTGTTCCGGCAGTCGATCCTGCAGACGGCGACGCCGGACCACATGCGTGGCCGCCTGCAGGGCGTGTTCATCGTGGTGGTCGCGGGCGGGCCGCGCCTCGGCGAGATGGTGCTCGGCACCGAGGCCACCTGGTTCGGCGAGGGCTGGGCGGCCGTCGTCGGCGGCCTGGCGTGCGTCGCCGTCCTGTGGCTCGTCGTGCGGTCCCAGCCCCGGTTCTGGCGCTACGACGCGCGGCACCCGGAGCCGTAGCCGGCGGTCACAGCCGCCACTCCGGCCGGAACTCCGGGTGGTGCACGTACGGCAGGGCGAGCGCGCGCAGGATGCGCTCGCCGACGAACTCGACCCCGCTGTCGGCGCGCGCCGTGACCGCGCGGTCGAGGTCGACGGTCATGTCGAGACCCGTGGCCTCGTACGCGAGCTCCACGATCCGTCGCTTGGCGTCGCACTCGGCCAGCAGCCGGTCGGCGTCGTACCCGACGGCGCGGACCGCGCCGGGCGGGACCGTGCGCGCCGTCGTCGCGTCCTCGTCGATCCGGGCGAGCAGGAACTCTGTCAGGGTGGGCACCACCTGAAGGTACCGGCTGGGCTCAGGTCGCCGCCGCGTACGGCCGTCGTCTCCGCATCCCCGGCAGGGCGACGACGGCGAGGATCGCGCACAGCCAGCCGCCGGACATCGTGACGACGAAACCGGCGTGCGAGTCCGCGGCGTCGATCGCCACTCCCGCGAGCCACGACCCGAGCGACACCCCGACGCCGAGCGAGGTGCCCACCCACGTGAGGCCCTCGGTGAGCTGGTGCGGCGCCACGAGGGCCTGCACCAGCGCGTTCCCGTTGACGAGGGTGGGCGCGATGGCGAACCCGGTCACGAACATGACGACGGCCAGCACCGCGATGTGGTGCACGAAGAAGAACATCGAGACGCCGACGGCGATCGCGCACGCGCCGATCGCGAACCGGGTGGACAACGGCGACACCCAGTGCCGAGCTCCGTACGCGAGCCCGGAGATCATCGAGCCCAGCGCGAAGCACGCCAGCACCAGTCCGGCCATCCCCTTGACGCCCTGCTCCTCCGCGAACGCGACCGTCGCGACGTCGCTCGAGCCGAACATGACGCCCATCGCGACGAAGACGACGGCCAGCACGGGCATGCCCGCCATCCGGATCGCGGAGCGGTGGTCGAGCGCGACGACGTCCGGGTGCGCGACCGTCCCGAGGTGCTCGCCGTCCGCGGGCACCGCCACCCGGCCCGACGGCGGCTCGGTGCTCCGCTGGCTGAGGAACCAGGCCGCGCCGCCGCCGCCGACGATCGCGGCGACGAGCAGCCCGCCCGCGGGGGCGACCGTCGTCGCGAGGGTGGTCGCGACCACCGGACCGACGATGAAGACGAGCTCGTCGAGCGCAGCCTCCAGGGAGTACGCGGTGTGCAGGCGCCGCGGGTCGTCGAGCGCGCGCGACCAGCGCGCCCGCACGAGCGACCCGTACGAGCCCTGCGACGCCCCGCCCACCGCGGCCAGCGCCCACAGCACCCACTCCGGCGCGCCCGACAGCGCGGCCGCGACCAGGCCGAGCAGCCCGACGGTCGTCGCGACCAGCAGCGGCGTCATGACGCGCGCCTGCCCGCGGCGGTCGACGACGCGCGCGATCTGCGGCGACACGATCGCCTGCGCGACCACGAGCACCGCGGAGACGCGGCCCGCCATCGCGTACGAGCCGTACAGGGTCTGCACCATGAGCACGGTGCTGATGCCGACCATCGACATAGGGAGCCGGGCGATCACGCCCGCGGCGGAGAAGCGGGCGGCGCCGGGGACGCGCAGGACGTCGAGGTACGGGTTGCGGGCCCGGTGGCCCGACGCCGCGTCGGAGGCCCCGGGAGTGGGCACTGTCACCTGCGGATTCTCGCACCGGGAGGCGACAGATGTCGGCGGCAGCGGCCAGGATGGGGCCATGAACGACACAGGGACCGCGCCGACCCACGTCACCGTGGTCGAGGACCCCGACCAGCAGGTCTTCCTCGCCCGGCTCGACGACGGACGCACGGCGGGCGGCGCGTACTACGAGCTGGCGGAGGGCGCGGTCGTCTTCACGCACACGGAGGTCGACCCGGCGTTCGAGGGCCAGGGGATCGGGTCGCAGCTCGCCGCGGGCGCGCTCGCGCAGGTCCGTGCGGCGGGGAAGAAGATCGTGCCCCTCTGCCCCTTCATCAAGGCCTACGTGCAGCGCCACCCCGAGCACGCCGACCTGCTCGCGCACCCCGCCCGGTGAGGGCCAGGAGCTCCGTGCGACCGTCCGTCGCACCGCGCGGTGGTGTCGCCGCGCTGGGAGTCGTCGTCGCGCTCCTGCTCGGTGGCTGCGCCGCCGGTCTCGAGCCGGCGGCCACCGATCTCGGCGGCGCGGAGGTCGACACGTCGGCCGCGCCCGCACTCACGGGGACCGCTCCGGCCGCGTCGGGGACCGCGCTCGTCGCGCTCGACACGCTGCCGGTGAAGGGCCGCGCACCCAAGACCGGCTACTCGCGGGACCAGTTCGGGCCGGCGTGGGCGGACGTCGACCACAACGGCTGCGACACGCGCAACGACATCCTGGCGCGCGACCTGAGCCGCACCGTCACCGACCCGAAGACCCACGACTGCATCGTGCTGAGCGGCGTGCTCGACGACCCCTACACGGGGCGTTCCATCGACTTCCGCCGGGGGCAGACCACGTCTACCGCGGTGCAGATCGACCACGTCGTCGCGCTGTCCGACGCGTGGCAGAAGGGTGCGCAGCAGCTCGACGACGAGGTGCGCCGACGCCTCGCCAACGACCCGCTCAACCTGCTCGCGGCCGACGGCCCGACCAACGCCGGCAAGGGCGACGGCGACGCCGCGACCTGGCTGCCGCCGAGCAAGGCGTTCCGCTGCCAGTACGTGGCACGGCAGGTGGCCGTGAAGCAGGCGTACGCGCTGTGGGTCACGCGGGGTGAGCACGACGCCATCGCGCGCGTCCTGTCCGGCTGCCCCGACGAGCCCCTGCCCTCCGGCGGGTCGGCACCGTCGGTCGAGGGGAAGGGCGACCCGTCCGCGACGGATCCCTCCGCCGCGGACGAGCAGGGCCCGTTCGCGCGCTGCGCCGATGCGCGGGCCGCCGGCGCAGCGCCGGTGCGGCGCGGCGACCCCGGCTACTCGTCGCAGCTGGACGGCGACGGCGACGGGGTCGCCTGCGAGTGACGGCCGTCGATCAGACGGCGGCGCCCTGCACGGCCTGGACCTCGAGCTCCACCTTGAGGGTGGTGCCGACGATCGCCACGCCGGCCGCGGCGACCTCGTTGTAGCGGATCGCGAAGGCGTCCCGGCGGAGCTCGGTGGTGGCGCGGAACGCCGCGCGGGTCACCCCCTCCGCGTCGGCCCCTGTCCCCAGGTAGGTCAGGTCGAGGTCGACCGGGTGGGCCAGGCCGTGCAGGGTGAGCTCGCCGTGCACGGTCCAGCGGCCGGGGGTGACCGGGGTGAGCCCGGAGGAGCGGTACGTGATGTGCTCGAACCGCTCCACGTCGAGGAAGTCCGGGGACCGCAGGTGTGTGTCCCGGTACTCGTTGCCGGTGTCGATCGACGCCGCCGCGATCACCGCGGCCACCCCCGACCGGGACACGTCGCCCGCCGCGACGTCGATCCGGCCGGCCAGCTCCGTGAACCGGCCGCGCACGCTGGAGATGCCCAGGTGCTGGGCCACGGCGGTGACGGAGGAGTGCGCCGGGTCGATCGTCCACGGCCCGGGAGGCGGCAGCTCCGTGCCGCCCTGCCGGGACAGGGTGACCGTGCCGACGGCGGCGTGCCCCGCCGCGGTGACGATCGTCGTGGACGCCGACGGTGCGTAGCCCACGGCCGTCACGATGGCGACGTACGCGCCCGGCCGCAGCGCGGCCTCGCCGCGCACGATGCCGTCGTCGTCCGCGCCGGTCCGCAGCACCTGGGCGCCGGCGGCGTCGGTGAGGGTGACGACGGCGTGCGGCACGGCCCACCCGTCGGGGGTGCGGACGGTGGCGGTCAGCATGCCGCTCACTCCGCGGGGTGCGCGAGCGCGATGTCGTGGCCGTCCACACCGTGCCCGGCGAGGCTCAGGGCCGACGCGGCCGGCGGGTAGCCCGTCGCGATCACGGTGTAGTCGCCGCCGCTCAGGTCGCTGAACGCGTAGGCGCCGTCGTCCCCGGTCGTGGCGGTGCCCGCCACGTTGCCCGCGGCGTCGAGCAGGGTGACACGGGCGTCCGCGAGCGGCCCGTGCGGCGCGCGCACCACGCCCGTGACCCGGGCGCCGGCCGCGAGCTCGACGTCGACGCGCGTGACGCCGACCGTGCCCACCTCGACGGGCAGCGCCCGCGGGCGGAAGCCGTCGGCGTTCACGGCGACGGTGACCGGTCCGGGCACGAGCTCCTCGACCGCGAACACCCCGTCCTCCGCCGTCGTGGCGGTGGCCTGCAGGTCACCGCGCACGTCCGTGACGAGCACCATCGCGCCGGCCACGGGCAGCCGGTCGGGGCCGACCACGACACCGCGCAGCCCGCTGGTCCCGCTCAGCAGCACGTCGTGGGCCAGCGGGGTGGTGCCGACGACGACGGTCGAGGCCTGCGGCTGGTACCCGTCCGCCGAGGCGATGAGCACGTACGTGCCCGCGCCCGGCGCGCCGACGGCGTACGCGCCGTCCGACCGGGAGAGGGCGAGACCGAGCTGACGCCCGCCGAGGGAGATGAGCGTGATCGCGGCCTGGGGCAGCGGAGCGCCCTCGGCACCACGGACCAGCCCCTGCACGGGCACGCCGGCCATGTCGGACGACGCGCCGCCGTCCTGGTCGACCACCTCGGTGGCAGCAGCGGCAGCGCCTGTGGCCGGGCTGGCAGCCGGGCTGGCGGACGAGGCCACGGACGGCTGCGCGGCGAGCTCCTGGGGCGCGCCGGCGGGCGCGCCGTCGGCAGTCTGCTCGGCGGCGTTGCGGGTGCGCAACGGCACCTCCTTGATGCACACCACGAGGAGGAAGGCGACGAACGCGGCGCAGGCGCCGATGAGGAAGAGGTCCGCGATGCCGTGCCCGTAGGCGCTCTCCAGGACGCTGCGCAGCGGCTCGGGGACCTGGTCCATGTCCGGGATCTTGGTGGAGCTGCCGCTGCCGACGCTCTTCGCCAGGGCGGCACCCTTCGGGCCGAGGTCTGCCAGGCCGTCCGCGACGTAGTCGGGGATGCGGTGCGCGAGGACGGCGCCCAGCGCGGAGACGCCGATCGCCCCGCCCAGCGAGCGGAAGAACGTGACGAGGGAGCTGGCGGAGCCCAGGTCGGCGGTGGTCACCTGGTTCTGCGTGCACAGCACCAGGTTCTGCATCATCATGCCGACGCCGACGCCCATCACGGCCATGAAGACGGCGACGTGCCAGTACTCGGTGTCGTAGCGGATCGTGCTCAGCAGCCCCAGGCCGCCGGTCAGGAGCACCGCGCCGGAGACCAGCCAGGCCTTCCAGCGGCCCGTCCTGGTGATGATCAGGCCCGACAGGGTGGAGGAGACGAACAGGCCGCCGATCATCGGGATGGTCATGACGCCGGCCATCGTCGGCGACTTGTCGCGCGCCAGCTGGAAGTACTGGCTGAAGAAGATCGTGCCGGCGAACATCGCCACGCCCACGAACAGCGAGGCGACCGAGGCGAGCGCGACGGTCCGGTTGCGGAACAGCCGCATGGGGATGACGGGCTCGGCGACCTTGGACTCGACGAGCACGAACAGCAGCACGAGCACGAGCGCGCCGCCGACCATCGCGTACGTCTGCCACGAGTTCCAGTCGTACTTGTCGCCGGCGAACGTGACCCACAGCAGCAGCAGGCACACGGCGGCCGTGGACAGGAACGCGCCGCCCCAGTCGATCTTCACGCCGTCGCGCTTGACGACGGGCAGGTGCAGCGTCTTCTGCAGCACGATCAGCGCGACGAGCGCGAACGGCACGCCCACGTAGAAGCACCAGCGCCAGCCGAGCCAGTCGGTGTCGGTGATCACGCCGCCCAGCAGCGGGCCGCCCACCGTGGCGACGGCGAACGTCGCCCCGAGGTAGCCGGAGTACCGGCCTCGCTCGCGCGGCGCGATCATCGTCGCCATGACGATCTGGGCCAGGGCCGACAGCCCGCCGGTCCCGATGCCCTGCAGCACGCGGCACACGATCAGCCACTCCGCGGACTGGGCCAGGCCGGCGGCCGCGGAGGCGAGCACGAAGATCACGAGCGCGACCTGGACCAGCACCTTCTTGCTGAACAGGTCCGCGAGCTTGCCCCACAGCGGGGTGGTCGCCGTCATCGACAGCAGGGACGCGGTGACGACCCAGGTGTAGGCCGACTGGCCGCCGCCGAGGTCGGTGATGATCTCGGGCAGGGCGTTCGAGACGATCGTGGACGACAGGATCGCCACGAACATGCCGAGCATCAGGCCCGACAGGGCCTCCAGGATCTGCCGGTGCGTCATCGAGACGCCGCCGCCGGACCCGGCGTGCCCTCCTGGGGCTGAGCGCCGGGCGTGCGCGGGCGCCGCTGTGGTCGTTGCCATGAAGATCCTCTCGAGGTACTGCGTGAGGGCGGGCCGGCCGTCAGGCCGACGCCGGGACCGCGGTGCGTGCGGCCGGGGGGCAGTCCGCGAAGCTGCCGTGCAGGCGGGCCATGAGGCCGGCGAGCTGGTCGATCTCGTCGTCGTCCCAGTCGGTCATCCGGTCGGCGAGCAGCTGGGCGCTGCGGCCGGAGATCTGCTCGAGCATCCCCCGCCCCGCGGCCGTGATGCTGAGGATCGACGACCGTCCGTCGGCCGGGTCGGGCGTGCGCTCGACCCAGCCGCGGTCGACGGCGTGCGACGCGTGCCGGCTCGTGACGGAGGCGTCGACCCAGAGCAGGTCGGCCAGGCGGCTCAGCCGCATCGGCCCCTGGCGGTGCAGGGTGGAGAGCACGGACGTAGGGCCGACCGGACAGTCGTGCGGCAGGTTGCGCACGATGGTCCGCTTGACGACGCCGACGGCCCGCAGCTGGCGCTGGAGCTCCTCGAACCTCGCGTGCTCAGGCATGCTTGCCTACCCCCCGGTTGGTTGCGAGGAGCAAACATAAAAAGGTTGCCTGTTGAAATCAAATTGGGACCGCGATGTGACCGCGGCGCGCGCGGGCCCTTCTCAGGAAGGTGTCAGTCGGCGCCGAGCGTCGTCGCGGGAACGAATCAGGCGTCGCCGAGCGCGCCGTCGACCAGCTCCTTGGCGGCGGCCTGGACCTCGGCGAGGTGGTCCGCCGACACGAAGGACTCGGCGTAGATCTTGTACACGTCCTCCGTGCCCGACGGGCGCGCGGCGAACCAGGCGTCGGAGGTCGTCACCTTGAGGCCGCCGATCTTCGCCCCGTTGCCCGGCGCCTCGGTGAGCGTGGCGGTGATGTCCTGCCCGGCCAGCGTGGTCGACGTCACCGCGTCGGGGGACAGGGCGGCGAGCCGCGCCTTCTGGTCCCGCGACGCGGGGGCGTCCACCCGCGCGTACCAGGACTCGCCGTGCCGGGCGACGAGGTCGGCGTGGTGCTCGGACGGGGTGCGGCCGGTGGTCGCGATGATCTCCGCGGCCAGCAGGGCGAGGATCAGGCCGTCCTTGTCGGTCGACCACACCCGGCCGTCGTGACGCAGGAACGACGCACCGGCCGACTCCTCGCCGCCGAAGCCGATCTCGCCGTCCAGCAGGCCGGGCACGAACCACTTGAAGCCCACCGGCACCTCGACCAGCCGCCGGTCCAGGCCGGACGCGACGCGGTCGATGAGGGCCGAGGAGACGAGGGTCTTGCCGATCGCCGCACCGTCCGGCCAGCCCGGACGGGCACCGCCGTACAGGTACTCGATCGCCACGGCCAGGTAGTGGTTCGGGTTCATCAGGCCCGCGTCTGGGGTGACGATGCCGTGCCGGTCGGAGTCGGCGTCGTTCCCGGTCGCGACGTCGAACGGGGCGTCCCCGGTCATGCGCTCCACCAGCGACGCCATCGCGTACGGGGAGCTGCAGTCCATGCGGATCTTGCCGTCCCAGTCGAGCGTCATGAACGACCAGCGCGGGTCGACCTGCGGGTTCACCACGGTGAGGTCGAGGTCGTAGCGCTCGGCGATCGCGCCCCAGTACTCCACCGACGCGCCGCCCAGCGGGTCCGCGCCGATGCGGACGCCGGAGGCACGGATCGCCTCGAGGTCGACGACGTTCGGCAGGTCGTCGACGTACGTCGTCAGGAAGTCGTGCTTGTGCGTGGTGTCGGCTGCGAGCGCGTCCTCGAGCGAGACGCGGCGCACGGACGCGAGCCCGCCGGTCCGCAGGATCTCGTTGGCGCGGTCCGCGATCCAGCCGGTCGCCTCGGAGCCGGCGGGGCCGCCGTGCGGCGGGTTGTACTTGAAGCCGCCGTCGCGCGGCGGGTTGTGCGACGGCGTGACGACGATGCCGTCCGCGAGGCCCGGGCCCTCCGTCCGGACGCCGTCGCCCGTCGTCGCGCCGTTGTGGATGAGGATCGACTGCGACACCGCCGGGGTGGGCGTGAACGAGTCGCGCGCGTCGACCATGACGGTGACGCCCGCGGCCGCCAGCACCTCCAGCGCCGTCTGCCACGCCGGCAGCGACAGGGCGTGGGTGTCCCGGCCGATGAACAGCGGCCCGTCCGTGCCCTGCGAGGTGCGGTACTCCACGATCGCCTGCGTGATCGCGGCGATGTGCGCCTCGTTGAACGCGGTGTCGAGGCTCGAGCCGCGGTGCCCCGACGTGCCGAACACCACCTGCTGGCCCGGGTCCGAAGGATCCGGCGTCAGGTCGTAGTACGCGCCCACCACCTGGTCGACGTCGATGAGGTCGCTGTCCTGGGCCGGCTTCCCTGCGCGCTCGTGCATGGGTTGATCTTGCCAGGCCCTGGGCGGTCCGCGCAGGCGAGAGCGAGATTGCGGCGGTCGCAGCAAGGTGCGTCGTATCGACCCCCGTGTGCGCGATAAAACAAATAATGAAGACGCATGCGAAGTTGACAAATAACGCGAAATCAAATGTCGCCCGTCCTGCAAGGTCGGCATAGGGGTTCTCCACGGCCTTCTCTGGCGCGTTGAAGACGTGGCATTATCGTCCTGGCGAATCTTTCCCTGAGGAAGTGAGAGCGTGATTGGGGTACAACTACCGGGTCGGCATGAATTGGCTGGGATCCGACCTGACCAGCTGCCTGGCGATCAATACGGTGCGGAGCAAGGCAGCGCTCACCGTTTCCAACGACACCAGCTGCCGGTCTAAACCGTAGGGTCGCGGCCATGGAAGCAAGTGTGCCTCGCTGGCGGGTGGTGGTCTCCTACGGCTTCCCCCTCCTGGTCCTCGCGGCTCTGCCGTATCTGGCCTGGGCGATCCTCCCCTTCCCCGCAGTCGCAGCGCAGTGGACTGTGGGCCCCCTGCGCCGCCGGGCGGTGACGATCACGTATGTCTGCGCAGTGGTCGCGTCGGCGTTGTTCACCCTCGTCAGCCAAGCGCTCGTGGGCGGACAGGACATCTCTCAGGTCAACTGAACGACAGCCGCGAGCGGCCACGGCGCTGAGCACTCACCCTCGCGTTCGATCACACGCATGTCCTCACGCAGGCGCCCCTGGAGAGGCAACCCGTCAGCGGTGGCAGCGCAGCACCTCGGGGTCGACGGCGGCCGCCATCGCGGCGTACCCGGCGTCGCCGGGATGCAGGTGGTCCCCGGAGTCGTGCTGGGGGAGGAGGCGCCGAGGTGCGGCGGGGTCGCGGACGGCGGCGTCGAAGTCGACGACGCCGTCGAGCTCGTCGGTCGTGCGGATCCACTGGTTCACGTCCGCACGGACGGCTTCCTTGGTCGCGTCGTAGTAGAAGGCGCCCTCGAACGGCGTGAGCGTGCCGCCCACCACGCAGACGCCCACGGCGTGCGCCCGGGCGAGGAGCTGGCGGTAGGCCGCGACGAGCTGGTCGGCCGAGGTCGCGTCGCCGTTGCCGATGTCGTTGATGCCCTCCAGCACGATGACGGTCTCGACGTCCGGCTTGGCGAGCACGTCGCGGTCGAAGCGCGCCAGGGCGCCGAGGCTCGTCGCGTTCGACAGGACGCGGTTCGCGCCGATGCCCTGGTTCATCACGCCGTACCGCTCCCCGACGGGGGCCTGCGAGACCTGGTCCGCGAGGTAGTCGGGCCACCGGTGGTCGGCCCCGACGGTCGAGCCGCGCCCGTCCGTGATCGAGTCCCCGAGGACGGCGAGCGTGTCGACGGCGCGGGGCGCGTCGACGACGAGGCCGGACACCCAGTACCAGTGGTCGGTCGTCGTGGTGAACGGGGTGCCGTCCTCGTCGTGGGCGGCGTCGCCCGCGGCGACGAAGGAGGTCTGGAAGGCCCGCAGATGGCCCGTGGGTGTGGTCTGCTGCCCGACGGCGTGGACGCTCACCGCGACGGTCGTGTCCGGGGGGACGTTCCAGTCCACGGGGTCGCTCAGGACGTGCGCTCCCGGCGCGACGGTGACGGCGTCCGCGCCACCGAAGGTCGCCCGCCGGTTGCTGCCCGGGACGACGTCGGCGCCGGCGTCCCTGACCCCGACGTAGACCGAGTCGAACGTGACCGGGGCGGTGCCGAACGCGTTCGAGAGCTCGACGCGGACCCCCGGCCCGCCGACGCTGGTGTGCACCAGGTTCCGCACCGTCTGGTCGTCGAGGCTGCCCGGGAGGACGTCCGGGCTGGCCCCCCAGGACACCACCTGGTCGGTGGCCGGCCCGGCGGTGTCCGTCGCCGTGCCGGTCACCGTGCCGGTCACCGTGCCGCTCC
>NZ_JBHUWC010000112.1:0-13388 GCF_042670225.1 Isoptericola sp. NPDC057191
GCTCTGACGCGTCAGAGCGTGCACAACCGCCTGTTCGGCTGTCGGCGGCGGGCGGGTCAGGAGGCCGGCGTCGGGGTCGGGGTGCTCGCGCCGTCCTGGGCGGAGCCGCCCGACGACGTGCCGCCCGACGACGAGCCGGTGCCCGTGCCGGTGCCGGGTTCGGCGTCGGACGTGCCCGAGCCGGTGCCCGTGTCCGCTCCGCTGCCGGTGTCGGTCCCGTCCCCGGTGTCGCTCCCGCCGCCGGTGGTGCCGCCGCCGGTCGACCCGCCGGAGTCCGTGCCCCCGTCCGTGCCGTCCGTGCCGGTGTCGGTCCCGTCGTCGGTGCCGCCGCCCGTCGTGGGGTCGGTGCCGGAGTCGGTGCCGTCGCTGGGGTTGGTCGAGGGCTCGTCGGTCGGCGCGTCCGTGGAGCCGTCGGTGGTGGGCTCGTCGGTCGTGCCCGTCGTCGAGCCGCCGGTGCCCTGGTCGTCGTCGGGCACGTTCGCCGGGTCCTCGGCGGGGCTGCTCGGCGTCGGCTCGGGGGTAGAGCCCCCGGAGTCGGTGGTGGTGCGGCTGATGCTCGTGCCCGAGCCCTCCTGGCCACGGACCGCGTCGGACAGCGGCTTGCCGATCGCGAGCTCGATCACCAGCACCACGCCCATGACGACGACGAACAGCGCCGCCGCGGAGACCGCGAGCACCTTCTTGGTGCCGTGCTTCTCGACGAAGCGCAGCCACGCGTTGCGCGGCTCCTCGTCGTCCGGTGCGTCGTCCGGTGCGTCGGCAGCCCCGTCGCCCGGGGAGTCCTCGCCCGGGACGGCGTCGTCGAACGGGTCGTCGTCGGTGTCGCCGGGAGGGCCCACGGACAGCGCCGCGGTCGCCGCCGTGTCGCCCGACGTCGCGACGGCGGTGTCTGCCACGGTCACGACGGTGCCGTGCGCGGTCTCGGTGGTCCGCCGGGACTTGGACGCGAGCTGCGTGACGACGGGCTTGAGCTGCTCGTGCGTCTTCTCGATCGACCGCGTGTAGAGGAAGTTGCCGATGACGGTGACGACGCTCGCGAGGCCGGCGCCGATGATCGTCCCGGCGACGCCGAAGAACGACATGAGGACCGTGGCGCTCACCGCGGCCAGCGCGCTCGCCGCGACCTGCGTGAGCGACAGCCGGGCCTTGGGCGCCTCGGCGCGCGGCTCGTCGGCAGGAGCGCTCGGGGCGGGGGTGCGGGGGGAGGAGGTCACGAAGTGTCGGGTCCAGGGTCGGGGGCGTCGGTCGACACCCGCCGCACCCGCCGGCTCCAGGGCCGCGCGCCGCGGGCTCCGGCGTCTGCCGCGGGCGTCCCCAGCAGCCTAGGCCGGGCGTGTGCACGTCGCAGCGGCTCGTCGTGACCCCGTCCGTGAGGAACCGCGAAGATCCTGTGAGCCCCGCCCCCGTGGTGGCGCTCGCCACACATGTCAGGCGGCTGCAGCGGCCTCCGCGGCAGCGAGCAGCACGCAGGTCGCCACGCCGTCCATCGCGACGCGCACCTCGTCCAGCGGCGGCATCGACGGCGCGAGCCGGATGTTCCGGTCCTGCGGGTCGCGGCCGTACGGGAACGTGGCGCCTGCGGGGGTCAGGGCGATGCCCGCCTCCTTCGCGAGCTGCACGACGCGCGACGCGGTGCCCGGGACGACGTCGACCGACACGAAGTACCCGCCGTCGGGCCGCGTCCAGGTCGCGACGCCCGAGTCGCCCAGGCGCTCGTCGAGGATGTCGACGACGGCACGGAACTTCGGCGCGAGGATCTCGCGGTGCTTGCGCATGTGGGCCCGCACGCCCTCGGCGTCGCCGAAGAACATCGCGTGCCGCAGGTGGTTGACCTTGTCGGGGCCGATGGAGCGGATGCCGAGGTGCCGGGTGAACCACGCGACGTTGGCGGGCGAGGACGCGAAGAACGCGACCCCGGAGCCGGCGAAGGTGATCTTCGACGTCGACGCGTACATGAGGACGCGGTCCGGGTTGCCGGCCTCGGCGGCGAGGTCGATCGCGTTCGCCGACTTCGCCTCGTGCTCCGTGAGGTGGTGGACGGCGTACGCGTTGTCCCAGAAGATGCGGAAGTCGGGCGCCGCGGTCGGCATCGACACCAGGCGCCGGGCGACCGCCTCGGAGACGACGGAGCCGTCCGGGTTCGCATAGGTCGGCACCGCCCACAGGCCCTTGACGGTGGGGTCGTCGGCGACCAGGGCCGCCACCGCCTCGGCGTCCGGCCCGTCGGGGGTCATGGGCACGGTGACCATGCGGATCCCCAGCTCCTCGCAGATCGCGAAGTGCCGGTCGTAGCCCGGCACCGGGCACACGAAGGTGATCTGCTCCTCGCGCGACCACGGTCGCTCCGACCCGGGCACGCCGAACAGCAGGGCCTGCACCACGGTGTCGTACATCAGGGTGAGCGACGCGTTCCCCTGGGCGAGGAGCTGGTCCGTCGGCACGCCGAGCAGCTCGGCGAAGATGCGGCGCAGCTCGGGGAGGCCGGCGAGCCCGCCGTAGTTGCGGGTGTCCGCGCCGCCCTCGGCCGTGTGGTGCCCTGCGCCGGGCAGGTCCAGCAGCGGTTCGGCGAGGTCGAGCTGCTCGGCCGACGGCTTGCCGCGCGTGAGGTCGAGCTTCAGGCCGCGCGCCTGCAGGTCCGCGTACGCACGACGCAGGTCGTCGAGCCTGGCGGTCAGCTCGCTGGTCCGCCCGTGTGCGTGCGCAGGGGCCGGGGTGGGCGAGGTGGTGGACGACGGCGCGGAGGACGGCTCGGTGCTCACCCCACGGACTGTACCGGCCGACCGCGGGCGGGCGGCAGGGCGTTCCACAGGCCAGTCCGGTCCCGTCCGGGTCAGGCCGGGTCGGTCGGGGTCAGGCCGGGCGGGGCGGGGTCAGTCGCCCCGGCCCGGCGTGCGCCCGAGGACCCGGCCGAGCCGAGCCAGCGAGAGCTGCATGAAGCCGCGCAGGGCCAGGCCGACCAGCGGGTCGATGACCGCGCGGGGGAGGGGGCCGGCGAGGTACGCCTCCTCCCACCACACGACGCGGCACCGCTGCTCGTCCATCGGCACGACGTCGAACCCGGCGGTGCCGAGCAGGACCGGGCCGAGCTTGCGCATCCGCGTGCGGCCCACGCGCGCCGCGGACGTCGACGGACGGTCGAGCTGCTCCACGATCATGCGGTCCAGGACGACCAGGCGGCCGAGGCCGGAGCCCGGGTCGCGGCGCACGCCGGGACCGCTGGCCATCGTGTACCGGTCGCCGATCTCCGGGCCGGCTCCGGCGGGGCCGTCGAGCCGCGTGGCGACGATCCAGCGGGGGTGCGTGCGCAGGTCGGCCACCCAGGCGTAGGCGACCGACGCCTCGACTGGCACGACGCGCGCCACCTCGACGCGGTGGACCCGGCCAGTCACGAGGCGTCGTCCTTGCGTCGCCGGTGCGGCAGCCACCGGCTCGGCGACGTGCGGCGGCCGGACCCCTCGATCGCGCGCAGCCCGGGGACCTCGGCCCCGGGCGGGAGCGCCGCCTCCACGACACGCGGGAAGTGGTCGGGCGGAGGACCGAACGCGCGCCGTGACTGCCCGACCACGCCGTGCCCGAGCGCGCGGCCACCTGCGACGCCCACGACGACCCCGACGCCGAACGGCAGCAGCCGGCCGAGCGCGAGCGAACCCTGCTTGGCCACCTGCCGCCTGAGGAACTGGCGGGCGAGGGTGCGGTTGACCCGCTTGATCGTCGTCTGCGGCATGGACGTGAGCAGCACCTTGCCCCACGCGACGGTCGAGCCGCCGATCGCGCGCTCGACGTCGCGCGCGCCCCGGTCGCCGAGCACGGTGGCCAGGAGGAGGGCGCGGCGGCGGGGCACATCGTCGATCTCGATGCCGTGCACGTCGGCCACGGCCAGCGCGAACGCCGCGGAGGACGCGAAGAAGGTGGCGACGTCGCCCGTGGTGAGGGCCGTCGCCGCGGCCGTGCCCACGGTCGGGGCGGCCGCCGCCGCGCCGACCGCGCCGCCCGCGGTGGCCAGGAGGGTGAGGTACTCCTTCTCCAGGATGCGCACGATCCCGGCCGGGTCCGCCTCCGGGTTGCGCGCGCGCAGCCGGTCGACGTGCTTGTGGATCGCCGCGGACGGGATGGTCACCGCCTTGTCGAGGAGGGCGTCGAGCACCGGCGTCGACCGGTACTGGGCCCACTCCTCGCGGCGCGACGCCTCGTCGCCGGGCTCGACGACGTCGCCCCCGCGCTCCTCGTGCGGGACGACGCCCCCGCCCGTGCCGGTCATGATGCCGCTTCCGCCGCGTGGTCCGCCGGCGGCTCGAAGACGGCCGGGGGCACCAGGGCGCCCGCCTTGAGGGTGCGGCCCACGGTGCAGGCGCGGTCGATCGAGCGCTGCGCCAGCAGCAGCGTCTTGTTCCGCGCGGCCTCGTCGAGCCCCGAGAGGTCGATCTCGAAGCGCTCCGTCAGCACCGGGTAGCGGTCCTCCGCCATGTCCTTGGCGTCCTCGACGCGGATCACGGCCTCGTACGCGTCGCCGAGCACGCGGGCGAACTTCGTGTCGCTGCTCATGCCCGCGCACGCCGCGAGGGCGATCTTCAGGAGCTCGCCGGGCGTGAACACGGCGCCCGCCTCGACCGGTCCGACCTCGACCGTCGCACCCCGGGCCGAGAAGCCGCGGTACGTCCGGGTGCCGGTGCGCTCCACCCACAGCGGGTCGGTGGGCGACGGGGTCACGGGGGCCGCGTCGTCGGCGGCGATGTCGGGCGTGGTGCTCTGGTCCGTCATGAGGCGATCCTCCCACTGCAGGTCGATGCACGTCCGGGTGTCGCGAGGAGAACGTGCGCAGGTGCCCGCCGATTCCAGGAGGCCGGCGCGACGTGATCTGGGTCACGTCGGCGCCGCCGGTGTCACGGACCGCCCGCGCGCCCGGTCGAGAGGGTGTCGGGCGGCCACCGGGCCGCGCACCGCAGAGAGGACAGACGCATGAGGATCGTGGTCGTCGGTGGGACAGGTCTCATCGGGAAGCAGGTCATCGCACACCTCACCGGGGCGGGGCACGAGGCCGTCGCGGCCGCGCCGAGCACCGGCGTCGACACCGTGACCGGCAAGGGCGTCGACGCGGCGCTCGCCGGCGCGGACGTCGTCGTGGACGTGTCGAACTCGCCGTCGTTCGCCGACGAGGACGTGCTGCGCTTCTTCACGACGTCGACGCGCACGCTGCTCGACGCCGAGCGCAGGGCCGGCGTGCGGCACCACGTGGTGCTGTCGATCGTCGGCGCCGACCGGAACCCGGCCTCGGGCTACCTGCGCGCCAAGGTGGCGCAGGAGGAGCTGGTGCACGGCGGCGGCGTCCCGTGGTCGGTCGTGCGGGCCACGCAGTTCTTCGAGTTCGGGCCGCGCATCGCGGACGGCGCGACGGTCGACGGGGCCGTGCGCCTCCCGCCGGTGGCGTTCCAGCCCGTCGCCTCGGCGGACGTGGCACGGTTCGTCGCCGAGGCGGCCGCGGCGGAGCCGGGCGGTGGCACGGTCGACGTCGCCGGGCCGCAGCGGGTGCGCTTCGACGAGTTCATCCGCGGGGTGCTGGCCGCCGGCGGCGACGACCGCGAGGTGGTGGCCGACCCGGCCGCGCCGTACTTCGGCGCGGTGCTCGTGGAGGACTCGATCGTGCCGCAGGGCGAGGCCCGGATCGGGGCCGTGACCTGGGCGGACTTCGCCGCGGCCCGACCGGCCGCATGACCGGTGCCGCACCCCTCCCGCGCGGGTCGGGCCGGGCGTAGCGTGACCGCATGACGTCGCGCCCCACCGCGCCCGAGCGCCCCGGCACCCTCGACGAGACCGAGGGGGCCGGGGCGCTCGACGCGTTCCTCGCCGTCCGCCCGCAGCTGTTCGGCATCGCCTACCGCATGCTCGGCAGCGTGGCGGAGGCCGAGGACGTGGTGCAGGAGTCGTGGGTCCGCTGGCAGGGCACCGACCGTGACGCGGTGCGCAACCCGGCAGCGTTCCTCACCACGGTCACGACCCGGCTGGCGGTCAACGCGGCGACGTCGGCCCGCGCGCGGCGCGAGACGTACGTCGGGCCGTGGCTGCCCGAGCCCGTCGACACCTCCGACGACCCGGCGCTGGGTGCCGAGCGCGCCGAGGCGCTCGAGCTGGCCACGCTGCTCCTCATGGAACGCCTCACGCCGCTCGAACGCGCCGTCTACGTCCTGCGGGAGGCGTTCGGGTACCCCCACCGCCGGGTGGCCGAGATCCTCGACCTCTCCGAGGCGAACGCCCGCCAGCTCGCCCGCCGGGCCCGCGAGCGGCTCGGCACGCGTGAGGCCGTGCCCGTGGACCCTGGCGAGCACCGTCGCCTGCTCGACGAGTTCGTCGCCGCCGCGCACGAGGGCGACCTCGCTCGGTTCGAGCGCTACCTCGCGGACGACGTCGTCGCCCGCCCCGACGGCGGGGGCCGGGTGCACGCCGCGCGGGTCGAGCTCGTCGGGCTCGAGCGCGTGTCCCTCTTCTTCGACAACGTGTGGCGCAAGTACTGGAATGCCGGGCAGGTGCGCGCCGTCGAGGCCAACGGCCTGCCCGCGATCGTCGTCGACCGGGACGGCGCGCCGTTCGCGCTCGTGGCGCTCGACGTCGTCGGGGGCCGGGTCGAGCACGTGTACGTGCAGGTCAACCCGGACAAGCTGACGCACTACGCCGCCGCGGGCTAGCCCGCGGCGGCGTCCGGTCAGGCGACGGGGAGGCGCACGTCGTCGCGCGGGGTGGTCGCGGCGGTGAACGCTGCGCGCGGTGTCTGCACCGCCGAGAGCGAGACGACGTCGCGGCCGAACAAGCCGGCGGTGAGCCAGACCGCGAGGACCCGGACCTTGCGCTCCCAGGTGGGGATGGCGAGCACGTGGTACCCCCGGTGCATCAGCCAGGCGAGGCGGCCGCGCACCACGACCCGGCGGTACTGGAAGATCCCCGCACCCAGGCCGAGCGTCGCGATCACGCCCAGGCTGCCGTGCACGTAGGGCCGGGTGGGCCGACCGCGGAGCGACGCGACGAGGTTGCGCGCCAGGCGCCGCCCCTGCCGCACCGCGTGCTGCGCGTTCGGGACGGCGAGCGCCCCCGGGCGCGGCACCGCGAGGTCCGGCACCGCCGCGCCGTCGCCCGCGGCCCAGGCGTCCGGCACGGGCGCGACGTCCGTGCCGACCCGCAGGTCCGGCCGCACGACGACGTACCCGCGGGCGTCGACGGCGAGGTCGGTGTGAGTCGCGACCACGGGGTTCGCGGCGTTGCCCGCCGTCCACACCAGCAGGCCGGAGGCGAACGACTCGCCCGACGAGAGGGTGACGATGCCGCCCGTCGTCGACTCCAGCGCGGTACCGAGGTGCACGTGGGCGCCCCGCCGCTCGAGCTGCTCCACGACCCACCGGCCCGGGCGCTCGGTCACCTCCGGCAGGATCCGCCCGCTGCGCTCCACGAGATGGAAGCGGAGCTCCATGGCGTCGAGCTCCGGGTAGCGGGGGAGCAGGTCGTGCGCCAGCGACAGCAGCTCGGCGAACGCCTCGACCCCCGAGAACCCGCCGCCGACGAACGTCACGGTGAGGAGCCGGGCACGCTCCGGGCCCCGGGGCAGGCTCGCCGCCCGGTCGAACGACGTGAGCAGCCGGTCACGGACCGCGACGGCCTCCTCGACGTGCTTCATCCCGATGGCGTGCTCGGCCACGCCGGGCACGGGGAACACCCGGGTCACGGCGCCTGCCGTCACCACGACCGTGTCGTAGGGGAGGCGGTACGGGTCGCCCGTGGCCGGGCGCACGAGGACCTCGTGGGCCGCGTGGTCGATCCGCGCTACCGACCCGTCGACGAGCCGCGTGCGGCGCAGGTGGCTGCGGTGGGCCACCGCCGCGTGCCGGGCCTCGACCGAGCCGGCCACCACCTCCGGCAGGAAGGGCTGGTACGTCATGTACGGGCGCGGGTCGACCAGCGTCAGCCCGACGTCGCCGCGGCGCAGCTCGCGTCGCAGCCCCTTCTCCAGCTCCCGGGCCGCCGTGAAACCTGCATAGCCGCCACCGACGATCACGATGCGTCGCATCACTGCCTCCTGTGCTGCGCCCGTCGGGCGCTCTCACCACCTCGACCGCGCAGCGGGGCGGGACGTGACACCGGTGAGGTGTGACGTCGGAGACGCCCGACGTCCGCGCGGCAGTTCGGTACCACGTCGGCAGTTCGAACTGCCGACCTGACCCGGAACTGCCGCGCTGAACGGGCCGGACCGCTCCGGGGTCGTAGGGTTTCCGCATGGCCGCGATCCCCACCCCGTACGAGGACCTCCTGCGCGACGTGCTGGAGCACGGCACGCACAAGGAGGACCGGACCGGGACGGGCACGCGCAGCGTGTTCGGCCGGCAGCTGCGGTACGACCTGCAGCAGGGCTTCCCGCTGATCACCACCAAGCGCGTGCACCTGAAGTCCGTGGCGTACGAGCTGCTGTGGTTCCTGCGCGGCGACTCCAACGTGCGCTGGCTGCAGGAGCACGGCGTGACGATCTGGGACGAGTGGGCGTCGCCCGAGGGCGAGCTGGGCCCGGTGTACGGCGTGCAGTGGCGCTCGTGGCCGACCCCGGACGGGCAGCACGTGGACCAGATCGCGGGCGTCATCGACCAGATCAAGGTCAACCCGGACTCGCGCCGCCTCATCGTCAGCGCGTGGAACGTGGCCGAGCTCGCCGACATGGCGCTGCCGCCCTGCCACCTGCTGTTCCAGTTCTACGTGGCCGACGGGAAGCTGAGCTGCCAGCTCTACCAGCGCTCCGCGGACCTGTTCCTCGGGGTGCCGTTCAACATCGCGTCGTACGCGCTGCTGACGCACATGGTCGCCGCGCAGACCGGGCTCGAGGTGGGCGAGTTCGTCTGGACGGGCGGCGACTGCCACGTCTACGACAACCACACCGAGCAGGTGCGCACCCAGCTCGCCCGCGACCCGTACCCCTACCCCACGCTGAGCCTCGCGCCGCGCGACTCGATCCTCGACTACACGTTCGAGGACATCGAGGTGCACGACTACCAGCACCACCCGGGCATCAAGGCCCCGGTCGCCGTTTGACGCCGTCGTGATCGGACTGATCTGGGCCCAGGCGCGCGACAGCGCAGGCCGGCCCGTCATCGGCGCCTCCGGTGACATCCCGTGGCGCGTGCCCGAGGACTTCGCGCACTTCAAGGCGACCACCGCAGGGCACCCCGTGGTCATGGGCCGCCGCACCTGGGAGTCGCTGCCGCGCCGCCCGCTGCCCGGCCGCACCAACGTCGTCGTGACGCGGCAGCACGGCTGGTCGGACGACGGCGCCCTGGCCGCGCCCACGATCGACGCCGCACTGGCGCTCGCGGCCGCCGCTCCCGGCGGGGACGAGGTCTGGGTGATGGGCGGGGGCGAGATCTACGCCGCCACGCTGCCGGTCGCCGACCGGCTCGTCGTCACCGAGGTCGACCTCGGTGTCGAGGGCGACGCCTTCGCGCCCGTCGTCGACGCCACCTGGACCCTCGTCGCCGACGGCACCTGGGCGACGTCGTCCGGCCCGGGCACCCTGCGCCACCGCGTCCGCACCTACGCCCGCACCCGCACCGCGAGGTAGTGCCCACCCCACCGAGGTAGCACCAACCCCCGCGAGGTAGTTCGGATCGCGCTGATGTAGTTCGGGTCGCGCCGAGGTAGTTGGGGTCGCGCTGATGTAGTTCGGGTCGCGCTGAGGTAGTTGCTGCTCGGCCCGCGTGGCCTCGCCGTCGGACTATCTCGCGGTGGGTGGTGCTACCTCGCGAGGCCTGGTGCTACCTCGCGGGGCCTGGTGCTACCTCGCGGGGCCCGGTGCTACCTCGCGGGGTCTCGTGCTACCTCGCGGGGCCCCGTGCTACCTCGCGGTGTGTGGTGCTACCTCGCGGGGCCTGCTGCTACCTCGCGGGGTCTCGTGCTACCTCGCGGGAGGGCCTCCGAGCGGCGCGCAGGTGCGCTGCTGGAGGCCGGTCGATCACGATCTCGTCGCCAATCGTTGGAAGGCGCTTGCCGATCCCCGTACCCGTCCGGTACCGTCCGAGAAACCGGTTACCGGCGCGTTCCACCACGGAACGCGACCAGCTCGACGATGAGCAGAAGGGCACGCCGATGGTGGTTGTGACGAACGACGGGCGGACGGCGCGATGAGCGCCGTCACCGCCGCGAAGACGGCGACGCCGGATCCGGCGCCGGTGCGCGCCTCCGCGCCGTCGGGCCCGCGCCGCAAGCGGGCGTCGGCGCTGTGGAAGCACAAGGCCCTCTACCTCATGGCCGTGCCCGGGATCCTGTACTTCCTGGTGTTCAAGTACGCGCCCATGGGCGGGCTCGTCATCGCCTTCCAGGACTACATGCCGTTCCTCGGGATCGGCGGCAGCCCGTGGGTGGGGTTCGAGCACTTCGTGCGCTTCTTCACCGAGGACACGTTCCTGGTGCTGCTGCGCAACACCGTGGTGATCTCGCTCCTGCTCCTGGTGTTCTCGTTCCCGGTGCCGATCATCCTGGCGCTGCTGCTCAACGAGGTGCGCACCAAGGTCTTCCAGCGCAGCGTCCAGACGGTCATCTACCTGCCGCACTTCATGTCGTGGGTGATCGTCGCGTCGATCTTCTACGTGCTGCTCTCCACGGACGGCGGGGCGGTGAACAACCTCATCGTCGAGTGGGGCGGCCAGCCGGTCCCGTTCCTCACCGACCCGGACTGGCTGCGGCCGCTGTACGTCGGGCAGGAGATCTGGAAGGGCGCCGGCTGGGGAACGATCGTCTACCTGGCGGCGATGACGGCGGTCGACACGCAGCTCTACGAGGCCGCCGAGCTGGACGGTGCAGGCCGGATGCGCCAGACCTGGCACATCACGCTCCCGGCGATCCGCCCGACGATCATCGTGATGTTCATCCTCGCCATCGGCGACTTCCTGGAGCTCGGCTTCGAGCACATGTTCCTGGTGATGAACTCCCTGAACCGCTCGGTCGGCGAGATCTTCGACACCTACGTGTACACCACGGGCATCGAGAACGGTCAGCTCAGCTACGCGGCCGCCGTCGGGCTGTTCAAGGGTCTCGTCGGCCTGATCCTCGTGGTCATGGCGAACCGGCTCGCGAAGCGGTTCGGCGAAGAAGGCGTCTACTGATGTTCTCCTTCGAGGGCTTCGTCCGGATCAACACGTTCCTGACCGGCGCCTACCGGTTCGCCTACCTCAACCTGCTCTGGGTCGCGACGACCGTCCTCGGGCTCGGGCTGTTCGGCGCCGGCCCCGCCTCCTACGCGCTCGCACGGTACGTCGACGGCTGGTTCCGGCACGGCAGGACCCCGCCCGTCACGCGCACGTTCGTCGACGGCGTCCGGGAGCAGCCGTGGCGCGCCATGATCGTCAGCTGGGTCCTGATGGGCGCCGGCGCGGTCATCGTCACCAACGTGTTCCGCGCCCCCAGCTGGACCGTGCAGGCGCTGAACGTCGTCGCCCTCGTGGTGCTCGCCGTCGCGGCCGCCTACGTCTACCCGGTGATGGTCGCGACCGACGCCGCGTCCGTGGGACGCCAGCTCGCCAGCGCCCTGCTGATCGGCTTCGGGTCGCTGCACTGGACGATCCTCGGCACCACCGCCGTCGGGCTGACCGGATGGCTGCTGTGGCAGTTCGCGTCGCCGCTGCTCGTCCTGTTCGGGGTGGGGATCCCGGCCTGCGCCGTCGGCGTCGTCACCCGCATCGTCTTCCTTCCCCTGACGCAGGGCCCGGACCAGCCGGGTACCGCCGCGTCCGACCGCAGTTCCATCCACGCACCTGCGACGGAGCAGGTGGCATGAGACGAAGGAGTCACACCATGAGGAGAGGCATGCTCGTGCGGGGCGCGGCGACGGCGGCAGTGGCCGCGCTCGCCCTCGCCGCCTGCGGCAACGGCGGTTCCGGCCAGGAGGCCGAGGCTGACGACGGACCCATCAGCTGGATGGCGATGCTCCACACGCCGACCACGCCGGAGAAGGACGGCGTCATCGAGTCGGCGCTGGAGGAGTACACCGGCCAGAAGTTCGACATGCAGTGGGTGCCGGACGCCTCCAAGGAGGAGAAGATCAACTCGGCGCTCGCCTCCGGCAAGCTCGCCGACATCGTGTCCCTCACGGTCACGGACAGCACGCAGGTGCGCCAGGCGCTCGCCTCCGGCCAGTTCTGGGACGTCGACAAGTACCTCGCCGACTACCCGAACCTGTCGAAGATCGACCCCGAGACGCTCGAGGCGGCGAAGCTCGACGGCAAGCTCTACGGCGTGCCGTTCCAGAAGATCAAGGCACGCTACGGCGTCCTCGTCCGCCAGGACTGGCTGGACAACCTGGGCCTCGAGGTGCCCCACACCATCGAGGACCTCACCAAGGTCGCCGAGGCGTTCACCAACGACGACCCGGACGGCGACGGCAAGAAGGACACCACCGGCTTCATCGACCGCGAGGAGAGCTTCCTCGTCGGGTTCCGGTCGCTGACCGGATACTTCGGCGCCGGCGACAAGTTCGAGGTCACCGACGACGGCCAGGTCGTGCCCGCGTTCACGACCGAAGCCTTCAAGCAGGCGATGGAGTGGTACCGCGGCGTGTACGAGGAAGGCGCCGTCAACCAGGAGTTCGTCACCGTGCAGAAGACGAACCAGCAGGACGCGATCGCGCAGGGCAAGGGCGGCATCGTCGTCACCGGCCTGTTCGAGGCGAAGAACTACCAGGCCCTCGCCGAGAGCGCCGACCCGAAGACGCCCATGAAGTGGGCCCTCATCAACGACATGCGCACGGCCGACGTCGAGCACCGGATCCTCACCGACACCGGCGGCGGCATGGGCGGGTGGCTCGCCTTCCCGAAGACCGAGGTGAAGTCCGAGGCCGAGCTGAAGAAGGTCCTCACCTTCGTCGACAAGCTCATGGACGAGGACGCGTTCGCCCTCATGACCAACGGCGTCGAGGGCACGCACTACAAGATCGACGGCGACGGCGACGGCGTCGTCACGATCACGGACGAGACCGCCTGGGAGCAGGAGGTGCAGCCGTTCTCGTCGTCGCGCCCGTCGGAGAAGGTCGTGACGTACAAGAGCACCTCGCCGTACGTCGACGAGGCGAACGAGCTGATGGCCGAGAACGAGGACCACGTGGTCATCAACCCGGCGCAGTCGCTGTCCTCGGACACGTTCGACCGGCAGTGGTCGACGATCGAGCAGCAGGTCAACGACGCGTACAACCAGTACATCACCGGGCAGATCGAGATGTCCGACTACGACGCCGTGATCGAGGGCCTCCGCAGCCAGGGGCTCGACCAGATCATCGAGGAGTACTCGGCGGCGTACGCCAAGGTCAACGGCTGACCACCTCCCCGGAGCTGTGAGCGGGCGTCTGGCCCTGTCCGGGCCCCCGAACGGGGCCAGAC